>CANHGF010000373.1 GCA_947460065.1 Comamonadaceae bacterium | reverse complement strand
GGTTGTCGGCCGGGATACGGCCATCGTCATGCAGACGGATCACCGATCCGGCATGGTCGTCCAGCCTTTGCGCTCGCTCCATCTCGCCCCGGTCGCCCAAGGTCAGGTACACCATGCCCTGCCGGTCGAAAACAATACGCCCACCAAAGTGGTGGTTGCTGCGGGTTTTCGGGAGCATGCTGAACAGCACCTGCACATTCGTCATGCGGTGGCCTTGCAATTGACCGCGCGCCAGTGCGGTACCCCAGCCGCCCGGCCCCGGCGCGTTGTAGGCCCAATAGATCCATCCATTGCGGGCATGGTCTGGGTGGAGCACCACATCGAACAGTCCGCCCTGCCCGCGCGCGACGATCTCGGGCAATCCTTCTATCGGCCTGGGATGCAATTTGAAATCCGCCCCCAGCAAGCGCAGCCGCCCTTCGCGTTCGGAAACCAACATCCGGCCGTCCGGCAGAAATGCCATGGACCAGGGGTGTGCAAGCCCATTGGTGAGCGCGACCACCTTGACCGACAGCTTGTCTGTACGCAACTGAGCCGACGAGTTTTGCGCGGCCGCTGGGCTCAGGAGCCCCAGGGCCATGGATACAAGGGCGAGGGCGACGGCAGGATGCATCGGTGCTCCTTGAGGCGGGTACAGGGGCGCAAGCGTCGCAGGTTTTATTCCCACTCAATCGTGGCCGGCGGCTTTGAGCTCACGTCATAAGTGACGCGGTTGATGCCGCGCACTTCGTTGATGATGCGGCCTGAGACTTTCTTGAGCAGGGCGTAAGGTAGCTCGGCCCAGTCGGCGGTCATGAAGTCGCTGGTCTGCACAGCGCGCAGGGCCACCACGTAGTCATAGGTGCGGCCGTCGCCCATCACCCCCACGCTCTTGACCGGCAGGAAAACAGTAAAAGCCTGGCTGGTCAGGTCGTACCAGCTCTTGCCGCTGTGGCTGTCGATCGTGTTGCGCAGCTCTTCAATGAAGATGGCATCGGCCCGGCGCAGCAGGTCGGCATATTCCTTCTTGACCTCACCCAGGATACGCACGCCCAGGCCCGGCCCGGGAAAGGGGTGGCGGTAGACCATGTCGCGCGGCAGGCCCAGGGCCACGCCGAGCTCGCGCACCTCGTCCTTGAACAGGTCGCGCAGCGGCTCCAACAACTTCAGCCCCAACTGCTCGGGCAGGCCACCCACGTTGTGGTGGCTCTTGATGGTCACCGCCTTTTTACTTTTGGCCCCGCCCGACTCAATCACGTCGGGGTAGATGGTGCCTTGGGCCAGGAAGGTGGCGCCCTTGTGTCCGCTACCACCTGCTTTGAGCTTAGCCGCCTCAGCCTTGAACACATCGACAAACAGGCCGCCGATGATCTTGCGCTTTTGCTCGGGCTCGCTCACGCCGGCCAGCTTGCCCAGAAAGAGATCGCTGGCGTCGACCCGGATGACCTTGGCATGCAGGCGCCCTTCGAACATCTCCATGACCATGTCGCCTTCATTGAGGCGCAGCAGGCCGTGATCGACAAACACGCAGGTGAGCTGGTCCCCAATGGCCCGGTGAATCAACGCAGCCGCCACCGAGGAATCGACGCCGCCAGAAAGACCCAGAATGACTTCCTCGTCGCCCACCTGCGCCCGGATGCCGGCCACCGCCTCGTCGATGTAATTGCCCATGATCCAGTCAGGCCGCGTGCCGCAAATGCCCAGTACGAAGCGCTCAAGCAGCGCCCTGCCCTGCAGCGTGTGGGTGACCTCGGGGTGAAACTGCACCGCGTAAAAGCGCCGGGCTTCATCGGCCATACCGGCGATCGGGCAGCTGGGCGTGCTGGCCATGACTTTGAAGCCCGGCGGCAATGCGGTCACCTTGTCGCCATGGCTCATCCACACCTTGAGCATGCCGTGGCCCTCGGTGGTGGAGAAGTCTTCGATGCCTTTGAGCAATTCGGTGTGGCCGTGCGCACGCACCTCGGCGTAGCCGAATTCACGGGTGTTCGAGCCCTCGACCTTGCCGCCTAATTGGTTGGCCATGGTCTGCATGCCGTAGCAGATGCCGAGCACCGGGATACCCAGCTCGAACACCGCATCGGGCGCGCGGTCGTCCACTTCATACACGCTGGCGTGGCTGCCCGAGAGGATGATGCCCTTGAGCTGGCCGTCTGCAGCGAATTGGCGCACCCAGTCGCTGCTGACGTCGCAAGGGTGTACCTCACAGTACACATGGGCCTCGCGCACCCTGCGAGCGATCAATTGTGTGACTTGGGAGCCGAAGTCGAGGATGAGGATTTTTTGGTGGGACATGGGCATGGTTTTCGCTTCAGGCCGGGGGCGCAAACACCGCTTGCAGCGCTCTTAGGGTTTTTTCAAGGGTGCTGGAGTGCAGGGTTCCGACCTTTTTCCGCAGGCGCACCTTGTCCAGGGTTCGGATCTGGTCGAGCAGGATCAGCCCCTGCTTGTTCTGGAAGGTCAGCGGAATGCGAAAGGCCGCGGCGCGCGCACCCGTGGTCATGGGCGCCACGATCACGGTTTTGAGATGCTGGTTGAGTTCCGGCGGCGAGATGACCACGCACGGCCGGGTCTTTTGGATCTCACCGCCCACTGTCGGATCGAGCGAGACCAGCCAGATGTCCCCGGTTTCCACCGAGGCATTCACCAGCGCAGCTCCGCATCGGCCTCATTGGCAAACTCGGGCCAGACCGGGGCCTCATCGGGCTCGGCGGCCAGGCGATGTGCGTCCTCGGCCCAGCCGGCGCGTGGGTGCGGCTTGCTGGGGCGGATTTCAATCACGCCCTTGTTCAGCGTCAGCTCGGCGGTCTCGCTCAGGCCGGCTTCAAGCAGCAGCGGTTTGGGAATCAGCACCCCATGGGAATTGCCCATCTTGCGGATTGCGACTTGCATTTCTCAGCCCTCGGTTAGCACAATGTTATCCCCAGAGATCGCCATTCAAAACGCTGGGACCAGCGCTGAAGAGGCCCGCCCACCAGCGCCTTCAATCGGCCCGGTAATTCGGCGCTTCCTTGGTGATCTGCACATCATGCACATGGCTCTCCCGGATGCCGGCCGAGGTGATCTCGACAAACTCGGCCTTGTCGTGCATCTCATCGATGCTGCCGCAGCCGCAATAGCCCATGCTGGCACGCAGACCGCCGGCCATCTGAAAAATGATGGCGACCACCGAGCCCTTGTAGGGCACGTGGCCTTCAATGCCTTCGGGCACCAGCTTGTCGGCGTTGGGGTTGCCGGTGCTGGACTCCTGAAAGTAACGGTCGGCGCTGCCTTGCTGCATGGCGCCAATGGAGCCCATGCCGCGGTAGCTCTTGTAGCTGCGGCCCTGATACAGCACGATCTCGCCCGGCGCCTCTTCGGTGCCGGCGAACAT
>CANHGF010000372.1 GCA_947460065.1 Comamonadaceae bacterium | reverse complement strand
GAGGGCTTTTACAAAGAGCACGGTCTGCAGTGCGGCTTTTGCACGCCGGGCATGCTGATGCGCGCGGCCCGCTTTTTGCAAGAAAACCCCAGCCCCAGCGAAGACGAGATCCGCATGGGCATGAGCGGCAACCTGTGCCGCTGCACGGGCTACCAAAACATCATCAAAGCCGTGCAATACGCCGCCAAAAAACTGCAAGAGTCGGCCACCGCCGCCGCCTGAAGGAGACACCGCCATGAACGCACCAATCCCCTCCGCCGAAGCCCGCGAACTGGCCTTGGCCGGCATGGGCGCCTCGCGCCTGCGCAAAGAAGATGCCCGCTTTATCCAAGGCAAGGGCAACTATGTCGACGACATCAAGATGGCCGGCATGCTGCACATGGACATCGTGCGCGCCCCGGTGGCCCACGCCCGCATCAAGCGCATCAACAAAGAAGCGGCGCTGGCCATGCCCGGCGTGCACGCCGTGCTGACGGCCGAAGACTTGAAACCCCTCAAGCTGCACTGGATGCCCACGCTGGCCGGTGACGTGCAGGCCGTGCTGGCCGACGGCAAGGTGCACTTTCAAATGCAGGAAGTGGCCATCGTGATCGCCGACGACCGCTACATCGCCGCCGACGCGGTCGAGGCGGTCGAGGTCGAGTACGAAGAGCTCGAAGCCGTGGTCGACCCCTACGCCGCGCTGCAGCCCGGTGCGCCCGTCATTCGCGAAGACCTGGCCGGCAAGACCGAGGGCGCCCACGGAAAGCGCGAGCACCACAACCACATCTTCACCTGGGACGCCGGCGACAAGGCCGCCGCCGACGCGGCTTTTGCCAACGCCCCAGTGACCGTGACCCAGCACATGCACTACCCACGCGTGCACCCCTGCCCGCTGGAGACCTGCGGCTGCGTGGCCAGCTTCGACCCGATCCGCGGGGAGCTCACCACCTACATCACCAGCCAGGCGCCGCACGTGGTGCGCACGGTGGTGAGCATGCTCTCGGGAATTCCGGAGTCCAAGGTGCGCATCGTCAGCCCCGACATTGGCGGAGGCTTTGGCAACAAGGTCGGCGTCTACCCCGGCTATGTCTGCGCCATCGTGGCTTCCATCGTGCTGGGCAAGCCGGTCAAGTGGGTAGAAGACCGCATCGAGAACATCTCCTCCACCGCCTTTGCCCGCGATTACCACATGGACGGCGAGCTGGCCGCCACGCCGGACGGCAAAATTTTGGGCCTGCGCGTGAACGTGGTGGCCGACCATGGCGCCTTTGACGCCTGCGCCGACCCGACCAAGTTCCCGGCCGGTCTGTTTCACATCTGCTCGGGCTCGTACGACATCCCGGCCGCGCACTGCTCGGTCAAGGGCGTCTACACCAACAAAACGCCGGGCGGTGTGGCCTACCGCTGCTCCTTCCGCGTGACCGAGGCGGTCTACCTGATCGAGCGCATGGTCGACGTGCTGGCGCAAAAGCTGAACATGGACAAGGCCGAGATCCGGGCCAAGAACTTCATCCAGAAGGAGCAGTTCCCCTACACCAGCGCCTTTGGCTTTGAGTACGACTCGGGCGACTACCAGACGGCCCTGACCAAGGTGCTGGACGCGGTGGACTACAAGGCGCTGCGCGCCGAGCAGGCCGCCAAGCGGGCCGACCCCGACAGCCCCACGCTGATGGGCATTGGTCTGGTGACCTTCACCGAGGTGGTGGGCGCGGGCCCCTCCAAGATTTGCGACATCCTGGGCGTGGGCATGTTCGACTCCTGCGAAATACGCATCCACCCGACCGGCAGCGCGATTGCGCGCATGGGCACCATCACGCAAGGCCAGGGCCACCAGACCACCTATGCGCAGATCATCGCCACCGAGCTGGGCATCCCATCGGAAGTGATTCAGGTGGAAGAGGGCGACACCTCGACCGCGCCTTATGGCCTGGGCACCTACGGCTCGCGCTCCACGCCAGTGGCAGGTGCAGCCATTGCCATGGCGGCGCGCAAGATCCACGCGAAAGCGCGCAAGATTGCGGCCCACATGCTTGAAGTCAACGAGGCCGACCTGGACTGGGAAGTCGACCGCTTCAAGGTCAAAGGCGACGACAGCAAGTTCAAGACCATGGCCGAGGTAGCCTGGCAGGCCTACCACCAGCCGCCAGCGGGCTTAGAGCCCGGCCTGGAGGCGGTGCACTACTACGACCCGCCGAACTTCACCTACCCCTTTGGTATTTACCTGTGCGTGCTCGACATCGACCGCGCCACCGGCGAGACCAAAGTGCGGCGCTTTTACGCACTCGACGATTGCGGCACCCGCATCAACCCCATGATCATCGAGGGCCAGATCCATGGTGGCCTGACCGAGGGCTTTGCGGTGGCCATGGGCCAGCAGATGCCGTATGACGCGCAGGGCAACCTGCTGGGCAACACGCTGATGGACTACTTCCTGCCCACCGCCGTGGAGACACCCAAATGGGAGACGGACCACACCGTCACGCCCAGCCCGCACCACCCCATTGGTGCCAAGGGTGTGGCCGAATCGCCGCATGTGGGCTCTATCCCGACCTTCACTGCCGCCATCGTGGACGCGTTCGCGCACAAGGGCGTGACCCACCTGGACATGCCGCACAGCGCGTTTCGGGTCTGGAAGACGCTCAAGCAGCTCGACCTGGCCCTCTGAAGAAAGCCATCCATGGAAGTCAAACTCGACAAGCAATACCCGCTGGACGTGGACGCAGAGCGCGCCTGGCAGCTGCTCTCGGACCTCAAGGCAGTGGCCGGCTGCATGCCGGGTGCCGAGATCACCGAGCAGCTCGCTGAAGGCTCGTACAAGGGCGCGGTCAAGGTCAAGGTCGGCCCGGCGGTGGCCCAGTTCGCCGGCCAAGTCGACGTGCTCGAGATGGTACCGGCCGAACGCAAGATGGTCATGCTCGGCAAGGGCGCCGACAAGGGCGGCTCCTCGGCCACCATGAACTTGACGGCGGTGATCACCCCGGACGCCGCCAACCCCGCGCACTGCGTGCTCAACGGCGCAGCGGCGGTCATCGTCAACGGCAAGTTCGCGCAGTTTGGCGGGCGCATGATGGTGCAGGTCTCGGACATGATCCTGGCGCAGTTCGTGGAGAACTTCCGCCAGACCGCGCTCAGCCTGCCCGCGCCGGCGCCTGCCGGTGGCGCGGCCCCAGCAGCGAGCGCCGATGCGCCCGCTCCGACAGCAGCACCACCCAAGGTGGCGGGCGAGCTCAACGGCCTGGCCATCTTCTGGGCGCTGGTCAAGGGCTGGTTCGCCGGCCTCTTTGGCAAGCGCGCCTGAGCCCGGCCATGGACGCTGCCACCGGCCTTCCCAGCGCCCAGGCGCTGCGCGATCGGCTGCAGGGCGCTGCCTACCTG
>CANHGF010000371.1 GCA_947460065.1 Comamonadaceae bacterium | reverse complement strand
CCAAATCGCCGCCCACGCGGTAGCGCAAGGTGGTCAGTGAGGCGCCCAGTTTTAGGCCACTGTGGCCCACGGGCACGGCCAGCTGGGTGGTCAGCATGGCAATGCCGGAGCTGGCCACCGCATTCAAGAGCAAAGATTCACCCAGGCCCATGGGGCTGCTCAGGGTGAGCAAACCGGTGGCGCGCTGCACGCCGGTGTAGGGGCCGCCAAAGTTGTCCAAGGTCAGCCCGCCGACTGCGCGCGGGGCCTCTTTGGCTTCTATGGTCAGGCGCGAGCTGCCGGGCTGCGCGCCGCGCTCTAGCGAGGCGGTGGCACTGACGCCACTCAACTCGGCCGCGCGCAGCAAGCCTTCTTCCAACTGCTGGGCGTTGAGCCGACCTAGCTGCCCCTGCATGGGCGCGGCCACCATGGCGCGTATGCGCTGTGCACTGACGCGCTGGGCGCCGCTCACCACAATGCCTGCTACACCGCCATCGAGCAGACCGGGCATGAGGCGAAGCTCAATGTGCCCAGCGGTCACGTCTTGAGGCGGCAGGTAAGCCTGCGCCAGCAACCAGCCGCGGGCCTTCAAGGCGGTGCTCACCCGCTCGGTCAAGGCCATCAGCTCGGCGTTGCTCAGGCTCTGGCCCAACACGGGACGCGCCAACTCGGCCAGCTCGTCCTCGCGCGCCCAGCCTTCGCCACCCACAAACCGGATGCTGCGCACGAGCACCAAAACCCCTCCCTCGGCAGGCAGGGTCAAGCGGCGCTCGGGCACGGCAATGGCAGGAGCCGACGACTTGGGCACCCCTTGAGGCATGGCCGCTTCTTGCTGGCGCAAGATACTGGCCGCATTGGGCAGGGTTTGCGCTTGGGCAGCCAGCCCCAATAGAGCTGCAAACAGAGCTGCAAACAGTGAGGCCAACGGGCCCGCAGCCTGGCACAAGGCCCTGGGCCGCAGCAGCTTCATCGGCATTGCAAACACAACAATTCCTTCAACTACAAAAGACCCGAGTTTTCGGGGGATCCTGAAGAAGTGGCCTTGGGCACCCATAAGCTCAAGCACCGCAAGAAGCACCCGAGGTACCCCCCCAGACCCTTGACTCCATTCGCAATTTTTTAAGTTTTTATGTGTGCAGCGCGCGCCGCTCGCACGGTACGGTTTCAGAGGTAAGCGATGGGCCGAGGCGACGCGCTTTTGATCAAATCCAACGCAAACAAATCCATGGTCCGGAGCCAAGAAATCTTTGCGTGAACAAACTCCGCTAATGATGGGCTAATTTAGGGTTGACCCTGAACCGTCCTGTATTCCTGGCGGCACCCGCAGCATTCCCAGCCGCACTTTGTTAAGTATTGAAAAATGCGTGGCCCAAGGATGCGTCCCGCAAGAACTTTGATGACGGCGGTGGGCGCGCGCCGCCAACCATCAAAGGCGAGGGGCAGCGGACTTGGTCATGCCTGCAAGCAATGCTTCCAGGCCTTGCAAGTCCAGCCTGCGCACAGCCGCCAGTACCTGCGCGGCCAAGGGGGCGCATTCGGGTTGCGCGGCCTGCAGGCGGTACGCCCATTCTTCAATGGCTGTGATCTGGCCGAGTTCGACCATCTGGGCCAGTTCGCGCAAATAACGCCCATCGGGCAAGACCATGCCATTGACCGATAGCGCGCGGCTTTCGCTGGCCATCTGCGCACCCCTGTGGCGCTCAGGGTCCACGGCCTGTGCGGTCCAGTGCAGATCCAGCAGGTCACCCATGCGTGCGAGCAATTGGGCATGGTCGACAGGACGCAAGAACTGGGCGGCAAAGCGCAGTTGGCTGTTCCAGTGCGGGGGCGGGCTGGGCGGGGCGGTCGAGATCAAGACCACCGGTACCTGCGGCATGAACTCAGCCACTCTCTCCAACACCCACCAGCCGTCGCCGTCTGGCATGTACTGATCGGTCAGCACCAGGTCCAAGGCCGGGCGCTGGGCCAGCAAGGCCGCCGCTTGCCTGCCGTTGGTGGCCTGGAGCACCTCAAAGCCCAGGCCTTCTAGCAGTTGACACAGTAGGCTGCGGCCCAATGCCTCGTCGTCCACCACCAGCACCGCCCGCCTGGGCCCCAGGTAGCCGGCTGCGTCAAAGCCCTCCAGACGCTCTTCGGACGCCACCCACTGATCGGTCAAACGTCTTACGGGCAGATTGAAAACAAACTGCGCCCCCTGCCCGAGGGCACTGCGCACGGTGAGCTGGCCTCCCATGAGCTCGACCAGTTGGCGCGCAATTGCCAAGCCCAAGCCTGCACCTTTGCCGCCGTCATGGGCCTTGCTGTCGGCACGCTCAAAAGGACGAAAGATGCGCTCTTGCTCTTGTTCCGAAATGCCCTCGCCGGTGTCACTGACGGTAAATTCAAGCTGCAACACCTTGCCGTCTGCGGACTCGGCTCGGGCTGCAACGGTCAATGTCATCAGCCCATCGCTGGTGTGCCGCGCCGCATTGCCCAACAAGTTCCCCAGCACCTGGCGCAAGCGCTCGCCGTCGGCCTCCACGGTGAGTGTTTGCACCGCCTGGGCTTGGCCGGTGAGCACCAACTCAAAGCGGTTGTTGCGCTGCACCGCCAGCAAGCGCGCCATGCGCTCCACACCGCGCAAAAAACTGTCCAAACGCATCGCTGAGGGCTCGATTTTGAGCATGCCTGCGGTGCCTCGGGCGTAATCGAGGATGTGGTCAATGATGCGCAGCAGCTGCCGGCCGCTGTCAAAAATGCTGTTCAAGCCGCTCACTTGTGCGGCACTGTGCGCCTCGCGGGCCAGCAGTTGGGTGTTGCCCAACACGATGTCCAGCGGGCTGCGCAGCTCATGGCTCATGTTCGCCAAAAATCTCAGCTGTGCGGCGCTCTCAGCGCGCACCCGCATCAGCTCTTCTTGAAGCTGACGCGTGCGATCGACCAAGCCCAGCAAGATGAGTGGCGAGTAGAAAAAAAAGCCCAATAAAGGCAGCAATGAGATTTCTGGGAAGTTGGGAATAAGGCCGGCGACCCACAACATGCGGATGACAGCAGTCGCAAAAATAATGATGAATGCCAGTATCAGGGTGCCCGCTGCACGGTCGCCGTCGCGCCAGGCGCGGCCAATGAGCAAGTTGGCATACAAGACGCTCAGCATCACGAAAAAATAGCGCGCCAAATCTGAATCGATCAGACCCAATTGGCTCGCCAGAATCAACACCACTGAGGCATAGACCGCCAATCGCAATTGCAGCAGCAGATGCGGGTAGCGATGGACTTGGTGCAAAAAAGCCCGCAAAAAATAGTAATGGCCCAGCATCACGACAATCCCAGCCAGGGTTCGGACCCATGAGGGCATGGCCATGCTGTCCGGCCAAAACAAGCGCTGAAAAACCCCGGCGTCACTG
>CANHGF010000370.1 GCA_947460065.1 Comamonadaceae bacterium | reverse complement strand
GAGCTCCCTCTGAGCTCCCTCTGAGCTCCCTCTGAGGCGATCTCCCAGCGCTCATACAGCGGCGCACATTGGGGCGCAGAGGCTGAGCACGGCGCGAATATGCAACAAAAACTCTCGAAAAAATCGGCTTTTCCCTATGAAAACGCGATTTTCTCCAGTAGCATCCGCAGTGCCGCGAGGGGCGCGCGCCCCGAAGAGGTGATTTCTAAACTTCTAGAAGGAAAAATCAATCATGGCAACTGCGAAAAAAGCTCCTGCAAAGAAAGCCCCGGCCAAAAAGGCTCCTGCAGCAAAAAAGCCCGCTGCTAAGAAAGCTGCTCCGGCCAAAAAAGCCGCTCCAGCTAAAAAAGCTGCTCCTGCTAAAAAGGCGGCTCCCGCCAAGAAAGCTGCTCCAGCCAAGAAAGCCGCTCCTGCTAAAAAAGCTGCTCCGGCTAAAAAGGCGGCTCCCGCCAAGAAAGCCGCTCCTGCTAAAAAGCGCACCCCCAATGCTGCATTCATGAAGCCGCTGGCCCCTAGCGCCGCTCTGGCTGCTGTGGTGGGCGACAAGCCGCTGCCGCGCACCGAGATCGTCAGCAAGCTGTGGACCTACATCAAGGCCAAAGGTCTGCAAGACAAGGCCAACAAGCGCATGGTCAATGCAGACGACAAGCTCAAGGCTGTGTTTGGCAAAGCCCAAGTCTCGATGTTCGAGATGGCTGGCCTGATCGGCAAACACGTCAAGTAATCGACCCCTCGTTGATTGCGCAAAAGGCCGGTGGTAACACCGGCCTTTTTTTATGGGCGTTTGCCCAAGATCGCAGCGCCCTGAAGCTCAGCGCCGCTTGGCCTGCTCGGTGATGGCCGAAAGCGTGCCGCGGGTGGTGATCACCTCGGGGTTGAGTATCACCTCGATCAATGTGCCTTGCGGGCGCTGCAAAGCCGCCAGCAGCGCCGGCTCGAACTCGGCGGTGCGCTCGATACGCTGGCCGGCATAGCCGTAGGCAAGTGCCAAAGCCACAAAGTCCGGATTGCGCAGTTGCGAGCCACTTGAATGCTCGGGGAACTCGCGCTCCTGGTGCATGCGGATAGTGCCGTACATGCCGTTGTTGAGCAGCACGATGATGCTTTTGCCACCATGCTGCACCGCCGTGGCCAGCTCCTGCCCATTCATGAGAAAGTCGCCGTCGCCAGCCATGGTCAGCGCCAGGCGGCCGGTGGTGATCGCAGCCGCAATACCCGCTGGCACCCCATAGCCCATGGCACCCACCGTCGGCGCGAGCTGGGTCTTGTGGCCTTTGGCCAGGCCGTGGTGCTTGAAGAAACGGTGTACCCAGCTGGCAAAGTTGCCAGCACCGTTGGTCAGCACTGCCTCGGCCGGCAGGTGTTTTTGCAGCAGCGCGACGATGGCCGGCATATCGATCTCGCCCGGCCAGGTGCCAGCCGGCGGCGGCTGCAGATTGGCCAGGTAGTCCGCGTTGGCCTGCGCGGTCCAGTCCTGCCAGGGCAGGCTGACCGGCGCGGCGAGCACCTCCAGCGAGCGCGCTGCCGCATTCATGGTGGCATTGATCGCCAGATCGGCCCGATAGACCCGGTGCAACTCCTCGGCGCTGGCGTGGATGTGCACCAGCTTTTGCGCGAGCTTGGGCGGCTTGAGCAGGGTGTAGCTTCCGGTGGTCATCTCGCCCAGGCGCGGGCCGAGCACGATCAGCAGATCGCTCTGCCGCACCCGCTCAGCGAGCTTGGGATTGATGCCTATGCCCACTTCGCCGGCATACAGGCGGTGGTGGTTGTCGAAGGTGTCCTGGAAACGAAAGGCATTGGCCACCGGCAACTGCCAGTTCTCGGCAAAGCGCTCGAGCGCCTGCGCGGCCTGCGGCGTCCAGCCGCTGCCACCGGCAATCACCAGCGGCCGCTGACTGTCCAGCAGCATGGTGCGCAGCGTGCGCAAGCTGCCGGGGTCGCTCCAGGCCTGCACCGCTGGCACTGCGGCCAGGGGCTGTGCGTCGGTCGGGCTCATCAGCATGTCTTCGGGCAGCACCAGCACCACTGGCCCGGGGCGACCGTTGGTGGCGGTGGCGAAGGCGCGCGCCACATATTCAGGAATGCGGCTGGCGTCATCGATGCGCTCGACCCGCTTGGCCATGCCCTTGGTGCTGGGACCAAAAAAACTCTCGTAGTTCAGCTCTTGAAAGGCTTCGCGGTCGCGGCAATCACTGGCCACGTCGCCGACCAGCAAGACCAGCGGGGTCGAGTCCTGAAAGGCGGTGTGCACCGCAATGGAGGCATTAGTGGCGCCCGGCCCACGGGTGACCATGCACACGCCCGGCCGACCGGTGAGCTTGCCGTGGGCTTCAGCCATGAAGGCGGCCCCACCCTCCTGCCGGCAGGTGATGAAAGTGATGCGATCGCGCCGCGCGTGTAGCCCGTCGAGCACCGCCAGGTAACTCTCCCCCGGCACACCGAAGCAATGGGTGACGCCCTGGGCAATCAGGCAGTCGACGAGAAGATGCCCCGCAATCTGTTGGCTCATGGCACGATTGTGCCCGCCAGCGTGGGCGCTGGGTAGACCGGGCTCAGATCCGGGCGACGCTGCGCAGCTTGAAGGCGCTAAAGATCAGGGTGATCTGCAGCAGGGCCATTCCGATGAGCACACCCCGGAACTGGCCATGGTCCATCAGCAGACCAAAAATCAGCGGCGTGATGGCCTGCCCCACATCAAGCCCGCCGTAGACCACACCATAGACCCGGCCCGAGGCATTGGCTGGCGTGGTGCGCTTGACCAGCAGGTCGCGGGAAGGACCGGAGGTCCCCGAGGCCATGCCCATGATGGCAAACAGCACCGGCACCAGCCAGGCCGCCACTGGAGCCAAGGCCAGCACCAGGGCCACACTGGCCGCCACGGTAAAGGCCAAAGCCACCACTTTGTCGCTGCGACTAGGGTCTTGGACCAGAAAACCGCCCACCACCATGCCACTGGCGCTGCCCACCATGTAGAGCGTCAGGCACAGGGCCACGCTGGCCAACTCCATGTTGTGCAACTGGCGACTGGCCTCCGGAGCGAAGGCCTGCACCACGCCCAAAACAGCCGCAAAAAGAAAGAAAAAGCCGAAACACAGCCAGACGGCCGGCAGCTTGAGAAAGTCAAAACTACCGTCCTCGTCGCCGCCCTGCCGGGTTGGCCTGAGCTCCAGGGACAGGCGCCGGTGATTGAGCAGCAGCAGGGCCAACACCGCCACCGTGAGCAGGCCCGCCGAGGCCAGCGCCGCCTGCCAGGAGTGCAGCAGGGCCACGCCGGTCATCATGCCCGGTGCGATGACCCAGCCCAAGGTACCCGTGATTCCGTGCGCACTGTAGGCATGACCCAGGCGTTTGGGCGCGATGCGGCGGTTG
>CANHGF010000369.1 GCA_947460065.1 Comamonadaceae bacterium | reverse complement strand
CTATCTGGTCTCTCTGGACGGCGACATGAAAGTGGTGCCGCAAAGCCGGTTCCGCTGAATCATTCTGGATTTCAAAAAAGCCGCCCTCGGGCGGCTTTTTTGTGTCTGGGCTCAGTCTTGCGTGGCGCGGCGCTGCACACAGTCCAGATAGGCCTGCCCGTCGGGCGGGCGGCTCGCGCGCTGGCTTTCCCAGATCATGCGACCCAGGCAGTCCATGGCCTCGTGGTGGGCCTCGTGCAAGGATTGGCGCCGCACCGTCAGCAGTTCGATGGCCTGGCGTATGCCGCGCGGCTGGTCGATCGAGCACTGCTCGCTGATGGACAGGTGCATGGACAGATGCAAGAACGGGTTGCTGCGCCCGTCTTCGACCTGGTACATGCGCCCCAGCGCCTGCTCCTGGTCAGACAGATCGGCGTGGTACTCGGGATGCTCGGCAATCCATTGACCGGCCAGGGTTTCAAGCGCAGTCATCGGCTCGCCGGCCAATGACTTGGCATGGACCGCGCAGAAGAATTTGCGCACATCGGCTTGGGAGGGTGTGAACATGGTGCGAGCTTAAACGAGCTTCAGTCTGGATTGGCGACCAGCCGCAATCGGCCGGTGGGCACGAGACTAGAATTTGAGCTGATATTTCTCACTGGCATGCAAGCAGCCCAATGGGGCGAGTCGGCGACCGCTCAGGCAGGTGTTGGCTGCTGTCTATCGAAAGTTTCCTCTTTATGATCAACAAGATCGCCCCTTCTGTCGAAGCGGCCCTGGCTGGCTTGCCAGATGGCGCCACCGTGCTCATCGGCGGCTTTGGCACTGCCGGAATTCCCAATGAATTGATCGACGGCCTGATTGCCCAAGGCGCCCGCGATCTGGTCATCGTCAACAACAATGCCGGCAATGGCGAGAGCGGCCTGGCCGCCCTGCTCAAGACGGGCCGGGTGCGTAAGGTCATTTGCAGCTTTCCGCGCCAGGCCGACAGCCATATTTTTGACGGCCTGTATCGCAGCGGAAAAATCGAGCTCGAACTCACGCCCCAGGGCAATCTGGCCGAGCGCATCCGCGCCGCTGGCGCTGGCATAGGCGCCTTCTTCTCGCCCACAGGCTATGGCACCGAGCTGGCCCAGGGCAAGGAAACCCGCGAGATCAAGGGCAAGATGTATGTGCTGGAAATGCCCATCCACGGCGACCTGGCGCTGATCCGGGCCGAGCGTGGCGACCGCTGGGGCAATTTGATGTACCGCAAAGCGGCGCGCAACTTCGGGCCGGTCATGGCCACCGCCGCCAAGAAGACGGTAGCCACCGTTCACGAGATTGCGGAGTTGGGGCAGATGGATCCGGAGCATGTCGTGACGCCCGGGATCTTCGTGACCCACATTGTTCAGATCCCCCGCGTGGCCACCCAGGCTGGCGGCATCAAGAAAGCGGCTTGATCATGAGCTACAAACGACGCAGCAAGGACGAGCTGGCCCAGCGTGTGGCCCGCGACATTCATGACGGCGCCTACGTCAACTTAGGAATCGGCCAGCCCACGCTGGTGGCCAATCACCTGCCGGCTGGCATCGAAGTCATCTTGCACAGCGAAAACGGCATCCTGGGCATGGGACCAGCCCCTGCCGAAGGCCAGGAAGACTATGACCTCATCAACGCCGGCAAGCAGCCAGTCACCCTGCTGCCCGGCGGCGCGTTTTTTCACCATGCCGACAGCTTCGGCATGATGCGCGGCGGCCATCTTGATATTTGCGTGCTCGGCGCGTTTCAGGTCAGCGCCACCGGCGATCTGGCCAACTGGAGCACCGGTGAGCCCGGCGCCATCCCCGCTGTTGGCGGGGCCATGGACCTGGCCATAGGCGCCAAGCAAACCTGGGTGATGATGGACCTGCTGACCAAAAAGGGCGAGTCCAAGGTGGTGGCCCAATGCAGCTACCCGCTGACCGGTATAGGCTGCGTCAAGCGCATTTATAGCGACATCGCCACGCTGGAATGCACCCCGCAGGGCCTGCGCCTGATCGATACCGTCGATGGCCTGAGCCACGCCGAACTTGAACAACTCGTGGGCCTGCCGATTGCACCCGCTGCCTGAATTTTTGACAAGAGGAGAATCCCATGGCCACTAAAAATGCATTCATCGTCGACGCCATCCGCACGCCTTTTGGCCGCTACGGCGGCGCGCTGTCTTCTGTGCGCACCGACGACCTGGGCGCCATTCCTCTCAAGGCGCTGATGGCGCGCAACCCCAGCGTGGACTGGGAGGCCGTGACCGACGTGATCTACGGCTGCGCCAACCAGGCCGGTGAAGACAACCGCAATGTGGCCCACATGGCCAGTCTGCTGGCCGGCCTGCCCATTGCCGTGCCTGGCGCCACCATCAACCGCCTGTGCGGCTCCGGCCTGGACGCGGTAGGCACGGCTGCACGCGCCATCAAGGCCGGTGAGGCCGGCCTCATGATTGCCGGCGGCGTGGAGAGCATGAGCCGCGCGCCCTTCGTCATGCCCAAGGCCGAGAGCGCCTTCTCGCGGGCCAACGCGGTGTATGACACCACCATAGGCTGGCGCTTCATCAACAAGCTGATGAAAGAAAAGTACGGCGTGGACTCCATGCCCGAGACCGCCGAGAACGTGGCCGTCGACTTCAAGATCGAGCGCGAGGCGCAGGACCGCATGGCGCTGAGCAGCCAGATGAAGGCCGTCGCCGCACAAAAAGCCGGCCACCTGGCCCGCGAGATCTGCCCGGTGACCATCCCCCAGAAAAAGGGCGATGCCATCGTGGTCGACAAGGACGAGCATCCGCGCGAGACCAGCCTAGATGCCCTGGCCAGGCTCAAGGGCGTGGTACGGCCCGACGGCAGCGTGACCGCTGGCAATGCTTCGGGCGTGAACGACGGCTCCTGCGCTCTGCTGCTGGCCGGCGAGGCCGAGGTGGCCAAGTACGGCCTGGCCCCCAAGGGTCGGGTGGTCGGCATGGCCACGGCCGGCGTGGCCCCGCGCATCATGGGCATAGGCCCGG
The DNA here is from genome assembly GCA_947460065.1 of Comamonadaceae bacterium. Taxonomy (GTDB): domain Bacteria; phylum Pseudomonadota; class Gammaproteobacteria; order Burkholderiales; family Burkholderiaceae_C; genus Polaromonas. The sequence continues at coordinate 389 of CANHGF010000369.1, read as the reverse complement.
CCCCGGCCACCGAGAAGGTGCTGGCACTCACGGGCTTGACGCTCGCGCAGATGGACGTGATCGAGCTCAACGAAGCCTTCGCTGCCCAGGGCATCGCGGTGCTGCGCATGCTGGGCCTCAAAGACGATGACGAGCGCGTCAACGCCTGGGGCGGCGCCATCGCCCTGGGTCACCCCCTGGGCGCCTCGGGCGCGCGCTTGGCCACCTCAGCGGTCAACCGCCTGCACGCCACCGGCGGCCGCTACGCGCTGTGCACCATGTGCATCGGCGTGGGGCAGGGCATTGCGGTGGTGTTGGAGCGGGTTTGAGGCAGGGCGGACCAAGTGGCATGGCCAGTTTTCCATTTGGCCGGGCTTAACTGCGGCGCGGCAGCCTTCTTTTTCGCCAAT
>CANHGF010000368.1 GCA_947460065.1 Comamonadaceae bacterium | reverse complement strand
GTAGACCACCGGCACCACCACCAGGGTGAGCAGGGAGGAAGTGATCACCCCGCCGATCACCGCCTGACCCATGGGTGCGCGCTGCTCCGAACCCTCGGTCAACGCAAAGGCCAGGGGCACCATGCCGAAAATCATGGCCAAAGTGGTCATGAGTATGGGGCGCAGGCGCACCTTGGCGGCCAGCAAAAGGGCCTGCTCGCGCGCCAGGCCGTCGGCGCGGGCCCGGATGGCAAAGTCGACCAGCAAGATCGCGTTCTTGGTGACCAGACCCATGAGCATCACGATGCCGATGATGGAAAACATCGACAGGGTCGAGCCGAACATCAACAGGGCCAGCACCACGCCGATCAGGGTCAGGGGCAGCGAGGTCATCAGCGCCAAGGGTTGCAGGAAGCTCTTGAACTGGCTGGCCAAGATCATGTAAATGAAGAGTACTGCCAGCAGCAGTGAGGACAGGGCGTAGCTAAAGGATTCCTGCATGCTCTTGGTCGAGCCGCCAAAGCGGTAGCTGTAGCCCGGCGGAAATTGAATCTGGTTCAGCACGACGGTGATGTCGGCTGAGACCTCTCCCATCGAGCGGCCATAGACATTGGCATTGATAGAAACTTCGCGGGTCAGGTCGCGCCGGTTAATCTGGTTGGGGCCGCTCGAGGCCTCGATGCGCGCCACCTGGTTGAGCCGCACCAGGCCTCCTTCTGCGCCGGAGCCGGTGCTCATCAGGGGCAGGCGTTCCAGGTCGGCGATGGCGTCGCGCGCCTGCGGCGTCAGCCGCACCTGGATGTCATAGGTCTGGTCATCAGGCGCTCGCCAGGTGCCTACCGTCTGTCCAGCGATCAGCAGGCGCAGCGCGTTGGCGACCTGACCTACCGACAAGCCCAGGTCGGAAGCCGCCTCGCGGGCGAGCGCCACATTGAGCGTGGGCTTGTTGGGCTTGTCGCTCGAATCAAGGTCGACCAGGCCGGGGATGTTGGTGATGCGTTGGCGCACCTGCAGCGCCAGCCGCTCGAGCTCGCGCAGGTCAGGCCCCTGCAGGGAAAACTCGATCTGCTTGTTGCCGCCAACGCTGTCAGTCAAGCCGGCCAGAGTCACCGTCATCCCGGGTACTTGCCGCAGGCGCTCGCGCAGCGCAGCAGACATCTGGTCGGCGTTGCGCTCACGCTGGTCTCGGTTGACCAGGCGCACATACATTGAGGCGTACATCTTGCCCTGGGCATTGCCGCTGTTGATGGTCGTTACGGTGTAGCGCACCTCGGGAAATTCACGCACGATGGCATCGACCTGTCTGGCCTTGGCTTCAGTGGCCTCCAGCGACGAACCCACCGGGGTGTGGAAATTGACCGTCGTTTCAGAAAAATCAGCCTTGGGGACAAACTCGGTGCCCAGCAGCGGGACCATGAAGACGCTGCCGATGAAGATCACCAGCGCCATGATGACCGTCCTCAGCCGGTGTCGCAAGGACCATCCCAGGATGGCTTGGTAGCCATCGGCCAGCTTGTCGGTGGCTCTCTCGAATCCGCCGGTGACACGGCCTATGCTGCGGTCATACCAGCTGCGCCCTGGGCTTTTCCCGTGCGCATGGATGGTCGGGTCGTGCCAGATCGAGGAGAGCATCGGATCGAGCGTGAAGCTGACGAACATTGAAATCAGCACCGCAGCAACGATGGTGATACCGAACTCATGGAAGAACTTGCCGATGATTCCGCCCATGAAACCGATCGGCACAAACACGGCCACGATGGAAAAGGTGGTGGCCAGCACCGCCAGCCCGATTTCCTGCGTGCCTTCCATGGAGGCGCGGAAGGCGTCCTTGCCCATCTGCACATGGCGAACAATGTTCTCGCGCACCACGATCGCATCGTCGATCAGCAGGCCCACGCACAGCGACAGCGCCATCAGAGTGACCATATTGATGCTAAAGCCGAAGGCGTACATGAACAGGAACGTGCCGATGATGGAAATCGGCAGCGTCAGTCCGGTGATGACGGTCGAGCGCCAGGAGTTCAGAAACAGAAAGACGATCAGCACGGTCAGAAAGGCTCCTTCGACCATGGTGCGGCGCACGTTGTCGACCGCCACCCGGATCGGCCGCGATGTGTCGGTCACCGGCTCCAGCGCTACCCCGGCGGGCACCTGCGCACCGAGCTCGGCCAGCGCCTTGTTCAGGCCGTCGACCACTTCAATGGTGTTTTCATCCTGCGCCTTTTGCACCGTCAGCAGCAGGGTGCGCTGCCCATTGCGCAGGGCCAGGCTGTCGATTTCCTGCGCCCCGTCCTGGATATCGGCCACCTGGGCCAGGGTCACGGGCACGCCGGCGCGTCGGGCCACGATGAGCCGGCCGAAGTCCTCAGGCCGCTTTACCCGCGCTTCGATCTTGACGGTGCGCTCCTGGGTCAGCGAGCGCACAGCCCCCAGCGGCAGGTCCTGGTTTTCGCTGCGCACTGCATTGGCTACCTGCTCGGCGGTGATGCCGAGCGCCTCCAGGGCCTGCGGCTTGAGGTAGATGTTGATTTCCCGTCGGGTGCCGCCGACCAGGGTGACCGAGCCGACGCCGCGCACGTTCTCCAGGCGTTTTTTGAGCACCTGATCGGCCCAATTGGTCAGCCGGACCGGGTCGGCATTGAGACCCCCGTCTGCAGGGGGGACCACCGCCACGCCCCAGACCGGGCGGCTGGCCGGATCGAAGCGCAGCACCCGGGGCTCCTTGACTTCGGTGCGCAGATTGGGCCGGATTGCGGCCACTTTTTCGCGCACATCCTCGGCCGCTTTGCGCCCATCGATGTGCAGCTGGAACTCGACCAACACCACAGCCGTGCCTTCATAGCTGCGCGAACTCAGCGCGTTGATTCCGGCGATGGAGTTGACACCTTCTTCAATCTTGCGGGCCACTTCGCTTTCGACGATTTCAGGCGAGGCACCCGGGTAATCGGCGGTGATGACCACCACCGGGAAATCAACGTTGGGGAACTGGTCGACCCGCAGGCGCTGGTAGGAAAACAGGCCCAGCACCACAATGGCCAACATGACCATGGTGGCAAAAACCGGGTTGTGCAGGCTGACGCGGGTAAACCACATGCGCTGAGGTACTCGGGTAGGGGGGCCTGATCGGGCGCTTTAAGGCTGACGAGGCTTTGGCTCGGGCAGGGCGGTCAGGCGGGCCGACAGGCCCGGGCGCAGCAGGCCCACCGAGGCGCGCAGCACCTGGGTGCCGGCACTCAGGTCAACCGCCACCATGACCTCGTCTCCGACCGTGCCTTGCACGCCCGTCTTTACCGATTGATGCGCGATCTGGCCGCCCTGCAGCACCTGTACATAGGGCTGGGCCTGGTCGGTGCGCAGCGCCGACAGCGGTACGGCCAGCACCCGGCTGCGCCCAGTGCCCAATACGCCCTGGGCATACAGCCCC
>CANHGF010000367.1 GCA_947460065.1 Comamonadaceae bacterium | reverse complement strand
CAGCGCCTTCCTGCCCGAGCTGCTCAAAGCGCCGCAATTGCTGCACCAGGACTTTAAAAACAAGCTGGCCAATCACCTGCAGCTCACGCCGGCAGGCATGCGGCTGGCGCTCGACCGCATTGCACAGGCCCGCATGGCTTTTGAAAGCGCCATAGGCGATGCCGACGCGGTCATCGGTCTGAGTGCTCCCGGCCCTGCTCCGCTGGGCCTGCACAGCCAGGGCATGGCCACCTTCAACCGCCTGTGGACCGCGCTGCAGGTTCCCTGCATCAGCCTGCCGCTGCTGTGGAGCCCCGACGGCCTGCCCATGGGCTTGCAGCTGATACACCGGCGCTATGAAGACCACCGCCTCGTCAACGTGGCCCGCACCCTTGAATCGGCCTTGTACGAAGAAAGACACCCATGGAATTGATCACCCGCGTTCCCGAGCCCATTGAACAGCTGCAGCGCCGCGACGCACAGCAGGCGTTTCGCATCATGAGCAGCGGCGGCGTGACCCTGCTGCCGCTGAGCGTCTCCTATGCCATCTTTGCCCACACCGCGCTGGCGGTCGAGCGCATTTACAGCCTGAAAAAACGCCCTCAGACCAAGCCCAATGGCGTCATCGGTAATTGGGACATCTTCACCGAGGTGTTTGAGGTGACCGAGCGCGACCGCGATCTGGTGCGCTGCCTGACCCTGGACCACGACCTGCCCTTGTCCATCATCGGCCCCTACCGGGCCGACCACGACTGGCTGCGCACGGTGCAGTTCGGCGCCCTGCGCCGCTCAACCAAGGCCGGCACCATGGACCTGCTCATGAACGCCGGCCCTTTGCACAATGAATTGGCCCGCCTCAGCCTGGAGGCGGCGCAGCCCCTGATGGGCTCGTCGGCCAACATCTCGGGCTCGGGCAGCAAGTTCCGCTTTGAGGATGTGCAGGAGAGCCTGCGCGAGGGCTGCGACCTGGCGCTGGACTATGGCACCTCGCGCTACATCAATGAGTGGCAGATGGGCAGCACCATCATTGAGCTGCCCACTTGGCGGGTGCTGCGCTGGGGCGGCTTGTTCGAGCAGCAGGCCGTGCTGGTGAAAAAACATTTCGGCGTTGAGCTCACGCCGCGGCCCAGCAGCGGATCCTGGACGCTGGTATGACCCAAAGCCACCGCCCCCCCTCGCCGGACCCACGCTGGCAGCGCCTGCGGGAACTTGCCGGCCTGGTGGGTCGCACGCCACTTCTGGCCTTGCGCCTGCGTTACCGCGGCCGTGAGGCCTGTATCTATGCCAAAGCCGAGTCCTTCAACCTGACCGGCAGCATCAAAGACCGCATGGCCCTGCATATTCTTGCGGAGGGTCTGCGCTCAGGGCACCTGCGGCCTGGGGCCCTGGTGACCGAGGCGACCAGCGGCAATGCTGGCATCGCCATCACTGCCATGGCCACCGCCATCGGCCATCCCGTCAAGATCTTCATGCCCGAATGGATGAGCGCCGAGCGCATCGCACTGATGCGCCTGTACGGCGCCACGGTAGAGCTGATCTCGCACGCGCAGGGTGGCTTTCTGGGCAGCATCGCCCGTACCCGTGAGTTGGCCTTGCAGCCGGGCGATTGCTTCCTGCCCTCGCAGTTTGACAACGAAGCCAATGCCCAGGCCCATGAAGAGGGAACCGCGGTCGAACTGCTGGCGCAACTGGCCAGCCGGGGCCTCAAGCCCGACGCCTTTATCGCCGGGGTCGGAACCGGCGGCACAGTGCTGGGTGTCTCCCGGGCGCTGCGCAAGTCCTGCCCGGGTGCCCAGGTCTTCCCGCTCGAGCCGGCCGAGTCCCCCACGCTGTCGACGGGGCACAAGGTCGGCAAGCACCGCATTCAGGGCATCTCTGACGAATTCATCCCGGCCCTGTGCCGCCTCGACCAGTTGGGTCCAGTGGTGGCCGTCCACGACGGCGATGCCATCTTGCTGGCCCAGCGCCTGGCCCGCGAGCTTGGCCTGGGGGTGGGGGTATCGTCGGGCGCCAATCTGCTGGGCGCGCTGAAAGTGCAGGAGCGTTTGGGCCCGCAGGCGGTAGTCTGTACCGTGCTGTGCGACGACAACAAAAAATACCTGTCCACCGACTTATGTCGCGAAGAGCCGCTGCGGCCTGGCTACCTGAGCCCGGACATCGAGCTCATCGGGATGGCGTCCATCGCCTGCCCGACACCAGAGCTGGCCATCCCAGCATGAGCCGGGGCATCGCGCCCCTGGAACAATGCCACCGAGCTGGTCTCTGATGGGCCGGCCACTTACCGAGCCCACGCGCCCTAGAGAGCCCACCATGGACCGACTGATCATCACCGACGTTTCCCCCCGCGATGGCTTGCAGAACCAGCCCAAGGCGGTCTCTGCCCAAGACAAACTCCGGCTGATCGACTGCCTGGTCAGCGCTGGGGTACGCAGTGTCGAGGCGACCAGCTTTGTGTCGCCCAAGGCGGTGCCGCAAATGGCCGATGCTAGCGAAGTGCTCAGCGCTCTGTTGGTGCGTCAGCCCGAGCTGCGCAGCTCGGTGCTGGTGCCCAACCTCAAAGGGCTGGAGCGCGCACACGCCGCCGGTGCCCGCGAGATTGCCGTGGTGCTTGCCGCCACCGAAACGATGAACCAGAAAAACATCAATATGAGCCTGCAGCAGGCCGCCGAGGTCAGCGAGCAGACGGTGCTCGCAGCGCGCGGCCACGGCATGAAGACTCGGGCCTATATTGCGGTCGCTTTCGACTGCCCCTTCGAGGGCGCTACCGCGCTGGAGCGGGTGATGGCGCTGTCGCAGCGCATGCTCGATGCCGGCGCCGACGAGCTGGTGATTGCCGACACCATAGGCTCAGCTTCGCCCGGGATGGTGCGCGATCGAGTCCGCGCCCTGCTCGAGCAAGTACCCAGCGACAAACTGGCCCTGCATTTTCATGACACCCGCGGCATGGGCGCGGCCAACGCCTGGGCCGCGGTGGAGCAAGGCGTACGGCGCTTTGACGCCAGCACCGGCGGCATCGGCGGCTGCCCGTTTGCACCCGGCGCCGCCGGCAATGTGGCCACCGAAGACCTGGTGCTGATGGCCGAACGCAGCGGGCTGGCCACCGGCATAGACCTTATGGCTTTGCTCAATGCGGTGGATCTGGCCGAAGCGCTGCTCGGGCGCCCCCTGGGCGGACGAAGTGCCCCCTGGCTCAGGCGCCAGCGCGACAAAGCCCGCGAGCCTGCAATGCCGAGCTGATCCAATACCGCCAGCAGGCGATGGGGTCCAGGCAGCACCCCCAGCAGCTGGGCTCCTTAGAATGCGCGTATCGCCAACCATTACGCGCAAGCACACACCAACATGGCACGCACCGTCAACTGCATCAAACTCGGCCGTGAGGCCGAGGGCCTGGACCGTCCGACCTACCCCGGCCCGCTGGGACAACGCATCTTTAACGAAGT
>CANHGF010000366.1 GCA_947460065.1 Comamonadaceae bacterium | reverse complement strand
GCGCCGGATCGCCCATCCAGATCCAGATCCAGCGCCACTTTTGCACCACCGGGTAGGCCCGGGCACACAGGGCCGCTGGAACCGTGTCCTGACCGGGGATGTGAACGCAGCGCCCTTGGGTATCAAAGCGCAGGCCGTGGTAGCCGCATTGCACCGTGTCGCCGACCAAGCTGCCTTTGGACAGCGCCGCGCGCCGGTGTGGGCATCGGTCTTCCAGCGCCTTGGGCTGGCCATCTTCGGTGCGGTAGAGCACCACCGGCTCGCCAGTGATCCAGCGCTGCGTCAATTGACGCGTCACTTCCTCGGGCTGGGCTGCGACATACCAGCAGTTTTTCAAAAACATCTTCAGCTCCGTGTTCGACGGTATTCGTTCATGAGGAGGGGCCTAGGCGGGCGAGTCGTTCAGCCGCGCATCAGCGCTTCGATCTCGTCAGCGTCTACCGGCACCTCGCGGGTAAGCAGCTCGCAGCCCTTGGCGGTGACCAGCGCGTCGTCTTCGATGCGGATGCCGATGTTCCAGAACTCGCGCGGCACGCCCTTGGCCGGCCGCACATACAGACCAGGCTCGACCGTCAGCACCATGCCCGGGCGCAGGATGCGACTGGGCCGGCGGGTGATTTTTTGGCCGGTGGCGTCGGTCTCCTCGCGCGGCCGGCTGCCCGGCTCGGTGTAGTCGCCGCAGTCGTGAACGTCCATGCCCATCCAGTGGCCGGTGCGGTGCATGTAGAACTGGCGATAGGCGCCCGAGGCGATCACGTCCTCAACCCGGCCGTGTTTCTTGCGATCGAGCAGACCCACATCGAGCATGCCCTGGGCCAGCACTTGGACCGCTGCATCGTGCGGCTCCATAAAGCGGCGCCCCGGCCGGGTGGCGGCAATCGCCGCCACTTGCGCAGCCAGCACGATGTCATAGAGCTGGCGCTGGGCTGGGCTGAAGCGCCCGCCTGCCGGGAAGGTGCGGGTGATGTCGCTGGCGTAGCCGTCGAGCTCGCAGCCCGCGTCGATCAGGCACAGCTCATCGGCTTTCAGGTGTGCATCGGCAGCGCGGTAGTGCAGCACGCAGGCATTGGCGCCGGCGGCCACGATGCTGGTGTAGGCCGGGAACTGCGAGCCATGGCGGCGGAACTCATGCAGCAGCTCGGCCTCCAGGTGGTACTCACGTGCATCGAGCCCGGCGCGCAGCATGGCGGCCGAGGTCTGCATGGCCCGCACATGGGCCTGGGCCGAAATTAGACCCGCACGCCGCATGATGGCCTGCTCATGCTTGTCTTTGAACAGGCGCATCTCGTCGAGCAGCAGGCACAGATCGTGTTGGCTGCGCGGGCATTCGGTGCCCATGCGAACCTTGGCCCGCACAGCGCCTAGCCAGCCGTCGATTTGCACCTGCAGCCCTTCATGGGTGGCAAAGGGAAACCACAGCGCGGGCTGATTGCCGAGCAAGCGTGGCATCAACTCGTCTAGCTTGTCGACGCTCAAAGCCGTATCCACACCGAGGGCCGCAGGCGCCGCCTTGGGCCCCAGGCGTATGCCGTCCCAGATCTCGCGCTCGAGATCCTTGGGTTGGCACAGCAAGGTGGTCTTGCCGCTGGCCTCGATCAGCAGCCAGGCATTGGGCTCCTCAAAGCCCGTCAGGTAATAAAAGTAGCTGTCGTGCCGGTAGGGGAAGTGGCTGTCCCGGTTGCGCGCGACTTCTGGCGCGGTCGGCAGCAAGGCGATACCGCCACCGGCGGCGCGCAGGGCGCGGGCCACGGCGGCGCGGCGGCGTGCGTGTACGGAAGTTTGGATCAAGGGGCCGCTCCTTCGTTATTGCCAGAGATTCTAGGAGGCCCATGGAACACCGCCTAAGATGTGGGCCATGTCCTCCATTCTCGGTACCGTTCTCGCCAACATCCCCTGGGGCCAGGTGGTCGAATCGGCCCCCAAGATCGCCCAGGGGGCCGGCCGTCTTTGGGAGACCGTGCGCAAGCGGGGTGATCCCGCGCAGACGCCTGCGCAAGGCGAGCCCGAAGGGCCGTCGGAGCTGCAGCTGCTGCAGGCGCAGGTGCAGTCCCAGGCCGCGCAGTTGCAGTCTCTGGAGGGCGAAATGCGCGCCACGGCCCAGCTGGTCAAGGGCCTGGCCGAACAAAATGCCATGTTGGTCGAGCGCATGCAGACCCTGCAGCGCCAGTTGCACTGGGCCTTGGGCGCCGCGGCACTGCTGGCCTTGGCCCTCGCAGCAGTGGCGCTGAGTTAGCGCGGCCCGCAGCCGCACTCTCGGGCGTCTAGCGCTCGGACCAAAGTGGTGAGCCTCAAAAAAGCAAGGAAGACACCTGAAACAAAGACTGGGCACCAAGAACAAGCGGTCAAAGCCGTTTTTGGGTTGAACCGCTCAGCCATTGAGCTTAACCATTGAGCTCAGCCAGTCTTTCGGGGGTGCCTACATCGGTCCAGGGGCCGGTGTAGACCTCGGCGCTGACCTGTCCAATGTCCATCGCCTGGCGCAGCATCGGAGCCAGGGCTGCCTTGAGTCCTTGCGGGTTGCCTTCTGGCAGCGCATTGAAGAAGCCGCGTCTGTACAGGGCGACGGTGCTGAAGGTGTAGCGGGGCACCGGGCTATCGCTGGGCAGGTTGAGTGCCAGGCCTTCGGCGCTCAAGCCAAAGTCGCCGCGCCGGTTGTGCTCGGGGTTGGGCACCAGCCACAGGTGAGCCAGTGCGCGGCTCTGCACAAACCTTTGCACTGCCTGCGCCGAGAATGTGAATTCGGGCATGAACACATCGCCGGCCACCACCCAAAAAACATCGGCCAATTCAGGCAGGGCGCGGGCAATGCCACCTGCGGTCTCCAGCGCATCACCAAAATCCCGCCCTTCGTGGGAATAATGAATGTGGCAGCCCAGTTTCGTCGCCAGGGGGTAAAGATGCGGCTCGATCTGCTCGCCCAGCCAGGCGGTGTTGATCACCAAGTCGCTCACGCCGGCAGCAGCCAGGGCGCGCAGATGCCAGGCGATCAATGGCTGCCCGCGTACATTCAGCAACGGTTTTGGACAATGATCTGTCAACGGCCGCATGCGTTGTCCGCGTCCGGCGGCAAGGACCATAGCTTGAGCAGGGCGCATGGCAATCGAGGTCAGCACTGAGCGGATGAAAAATTTCGACCAGTTTAGGCCAATGCTGCACGCTGCTATTTGGGCTGGCCTGCTGATAAAGCTAAACTTAAAAGTCTTTTTGCCCCCCACCCCCCGGAGTTCAGATGGCCAATCCCCAGATGATGGCAGGCGCTATTCGCGCGCTTGCCATGGACGCAGTTCAACAAGCCAACTCGGGTCACCCCGGCGCGCCCATGGGCATGGCCGATATGGCGGTGGCGCTTTGGGGGCGGCACCTCAAGCACAACCCCCTTAACCCGCTGTGGGCTGACCGCGACCGCTTCGTGCTCTCCAAT
>CANHGF010000365.1 GCA_947460065.1 Comamonadaceae bacterium | reverse complement strand
GCTGACACCCTGCTCGGCCAGCAAGCTGGCCGCCGCGATCACCTCGGTGAGGATGGCGCCGGAGCCCATCAGCGTGACCTCGCGGCGCTGGGCCGAACGGGTCTTGATCACCGGGCCGTAGCGGCCGAACTCATAGCAGCCGCGTATGACCTGCTCCTCGACGCCAGCGCGTAGATCGGGCTGCGCATAGTTGGCGTTCATCAGGGTGATGTAATAAAACACATCGCGCTGCTCGACCATCATCTCCTGCATACCGCGCGCCAGAATCACCGCCAGCTCACCGGCAAAAGCCGGGTCATAGGCCTTGCAATTGGGGATGGTGGCGGCCCACAGGTGACTGCTGCCATCCTGATGCTGCAAACCCTCACCGCCCAGCGTGGTGCGACCCGAGGTGGCGCCCAGCAGGAAGCCTCGCGGCTTTTGGTCGGCCGCCGCCCAGATGGCGTCACCCACGCGCTGAAAGCCGAACATCGAGTAGTAAATGTAAAAAGGCAGCATGGCCACGCCGTGCACGCTGTAAGACGTGGCTGCGGCCGTCCAGCTGGCAATTGCACCGGCCTCGCTGATGCCCTCTTCCAGGATCTGGCCGTCGAGCGCCTCGCGGTAACTGAGCACCGAGCCGATGTCCTCCGGCGCGTAGCGCTGACCGACGCTGGAATAAATACCCACCTGCTTGAACAGATTGGCCATGCCAAAGGTGCGCGCTTCGTCGGCCACGATGGGCACGATGCGCGGGCCTAAGTCAGGGCTCTTGAGCAAATTGCCCAGCATGCGCACAAAGGCCATGGTGGTGCTCATCTCCTTGCCTGCTGCCTGCAGCGCGAAGCTGCCGTAGCTGGCCAGCTCAGGCACAGGCACCGTCTCGCAGTCGGTTTGGCGGCGGGGCAAATAGCCACCCAGGGCCTCGCGGCGAGCCTGCAGGTACTGCATCTCGGGGCTGTCCGGCGCAGGCTTGTAGAAGGCCAGGCCTTTGGCCTGCTCGTCACTGAGCGGCAGGTTAAAGCGGTTGCGGAACTCGATCAACTCCTGCTCGTCAAACTTCTTTTGTGAGTGGGTGGTCATCTTGCCCTGACCGGCCGCACCCATGCCATAGCCCTTCTTGGTGTGTGCCAGGATCACCGTGGGCTGCCCCTTGTGGGCGGCCGCTGCGGCATAGGCAGCATGGATCTTGACCAGGTCATGGCCACCGCGCTTGAGGCGGTCGATCTGCTCGTCGGTCATGCCCTGGGCCAGGCGGGCCAGCTCAGGGTTCTGGCCAAAGAAGTGCTCACGGTTATAGCGCCCGTCATTGGCAGCGAAGGTTTGCATCTGGCCGTCGACCGTGTTGGCAAAGGCGCGCATCAGCGCGCCGGATGGGTCGCGCGCAAACAGCCCGTCCCAGTCGCTGCCCCAGATCAGCTTGATGACATTCCAGCCCGCACCGGCAAACAGCTTTTCCAACTCGTCAATGATGCGAAAGTTGCCACGTACCGGCCCATCGAGCCGCTGCAAATTGCAGTTGACCACCCACACCAAGTTATCGAGGTTCTCGCGCGCGGCCAGGGTCAGGGCGCTCATGCTCTCGGGCTCGTCCATCTCGCCGTCGCCAAAGACGCCCCATACCTTGCGCTGACCACTGTCGAGCAATTGGCGATGCCCGAGGTAGCGCATGAAGCGGGCATGGTAGATCGAGCTGATCGGACCTATTCCCATGGAGCCGGTTGGAAACTGCCAGAAGTCAGGCATCAAATAAGGATGCGGGTAGCTGGGCAGGCCGCGGGTGCCGTGAGCGGCGCCTTGCAATTCCTGGCGGTAATGGGCCAGTTCCTGCTCGCTCAAGCGTCCTTCGAGAAAGGCGCGGGCATAGACGCCGGGCGCGCTGTGCGGCTGAAAAAAGACCAGATCGCCTCTGTGCCTGTCGTCGCGGGCATGGAAGAAATGGTTGAAGCCCACTTCAAACAGATCGGCCGCGCTGGCATAGCTGGCGATGTGACCGCCCAGATCGCCATAAGCCTGATTGGCCCGCACCACCATGGCCAGCGCATTCCAGCGCATCAGCGAGGCCAGCCGCTCCTCGATGGCCAGATCGCCGGTAAACACCGGCTGCTGGTCGACCGAGATGGTGTTGAGGTAGGGCGTATTGAGATCAGGCTTCCAGGGCGTGAGGGCCCGAGCCTGTACCGCCAGCAGGTCCAGAATCTGCCGAGCCCGCTCCGCCCCATCGGGACCGCTGCGCACCAGGGCATTGAAGGCATCCAGCCATTCGGCGGTTTCCTGGGGGTCGGGGTCTTGATTCAAAGTGGGCATTTGCAACCAGACGGGAAGAACAGGGGCGTTCACGAGTGTCTCCAAGAATGGGGACACTGTAGGCATAAGCGCTCGGAACTTGATGCTGGATTTTTCGCCCTGGGTATCAATTTCAGCATAAGATGCTGTGAACTCTGAAAATACAGCATGAAAATTGATGCCATGGACCTGCGGCTGCTTGCTGAGCTGCAAAACGACGGTAGCCTGAGCAATGTGGAGCTGGCCCGCCGCGTCCACCTCTCGCCCTCGCCCTGCCTGGCCCGCGTCAAGGCGCTGGAGGCGGACGGGGTCATCAGCCGCTATGTAGCCCTGGTCAATGCCAGCAAGCTCGGCCTCGGACTCAATGTCTTCATCAACATCAGCCTGCGCACCCAGAGCAAGGAGGCGCTGGCCGTGTTTGAAGGCCGCATGGGCGAGTACGACGAGGTGATGGAGTGCTACCTCATGACCGGCGACTCGGACTATCTGATCCGGGTGGCGGTGCCCGATATGGCGGCGCTCGAGCGCTTCATCCTTGACAAGCTCTCGCCGATTGAGGGCGTGGAAAAAATCCGCTCGAGCTTTGCTTTAAAGCAAGTGCGCTACAAGACCGCGCTGCCCCTGCCGCGCTCGTAGCGCCCCCCCGGGCAGCCAGAGCCTTAGGCCCACGTACACTGCCGGCCCATGACTTGGCACGCCAACCTTGCGCTGGACTACTCCCTGCGGGATGGCCGCAGCATCGCGCACTTCAAGCATGAAGGGCCGCTGCGCATCTTGCAAAGCCTCTACCCGCAAGGCGAGGCGATCTGCCACAACATCCTGGTCCATCCACCGGGTGGGCTGGTCGGCGGCGACCGGCTGGACATCGCCATCCATGTGGACAAGCAGGCCCACGGCCTGATCACCACCCCCGGCGCCACCCGCTTCTACCGCAGCCTGGGCGAGCCAGCAGTGCAAAGCACTGAAATCAGGCTGGAGGCCGGCGCACGACTCGAATGGCTGCCGATGGAAGCCTTGTACTACTCGGGCTGTCTGGCTGAGAACCGTTTGCACATCAGCTTGGCCCCTGGTGCTGAACTGCTGGGCTGGGACATCACAGCGCTGGGCCTGCCACAGGCTGATCAACCCTTTGTGCAGGGCCAGCTGCTGCAACACATCG
>CANHGF010000364.1 GCA_947460065.1 Comamonadaceae bacterium | reverse complement strand
GCATGCGCATCCAGCCGTATGCCCAGGTAAGCCAGTTCAGAGCCCACCGTCGGAGCCAGCCTGAGCTGATAAGCCATTTCGAGCGCAGCGCCCATGCCGGTCGCAGCCCCCAACAAGGCCAGTGCCTGCAGCACACTGGCCAGAGGCCGTGCCTGCACTGCCCGGTAGAGCTGCGCAAGGCCTGGCGCCAGCCCGCGCGGCAGCAGCAGCAAGACCAACATGAAAGCCAGACCCATGTAAAGCAGCCAGGCCTGTGTCCAACCGGAAAGCACCACCGTCACCAGGACCATGAGCACACCGCCCAGGGCGGGCCCCACCCAAGTGGATAGGCCGCCCATCAGGGTGAAGACCAGAACCGCCGCCGAACGCTGGCTGCTCAGCGCCTCAGAGCTGACAATTTCATTGAACAGGGCGGCCAGGCCGCCAGCCACACCGGCAAAAAAACCGGCCACCACAAAGCTGATGTGGCGAATGCGCCGCGGATCCTGCCCCAAAAAAGCCACCCGCTGTGACTTGTCGCGCACGGCCTGCAGCAGGGCCCCCATGGGCGTGAGCGTGTAGCGGTAAATCAGCCATGCCGAGGCCAGGGTGTAGACCAGGGCAAGCAGATAGACCTGCCAAACCGGGCCCCAATTCCACCGGCCGGGGAGCGCACCGGCGCTGCGGTCGGCGCTGATGCCGGCCTCGCCGCCAAAGATCGCGGGAAACATCTGCGCGCCGGCCCAGACCAGCTCACCCAGGCCCAGGGTGATCATGGCAAAGGCGGTGCCCGAGTCATGCCGGGTAGCCAGCCAGCCGAATATCCAAGCCATGAAGGCTGCAGCCAGGCCGCCGGCCAGGGGCAGCACAGGGATCAGCAGGGTCGCAGGCACCCCCCCCAAATTGCCCGAGGTGGCCTCTTGCAAGGTTCGCAGCATGTGAATCGTTGCAAAAGCCCCCAGCCCACTGTAGAGCGCATGACCAAAGCTGACCATACCGCCCTGCCCCATGAGCAGCCAGAAGCTCAGACACAGCACCACGGCAATGCCCATCTGCACCATCAGGCCCAGGGCCTGAGAGCCAAGCAGCAACGGCGCAGCCAGCAGCAGCGCCAGGGCCAACCAAGGGGCGGCCCTCATCATCGCTGGCCCATCAGGCCGCGTGGCCGCAGCACCAGCACCAGCACCATCAGGGCGTAGGGCAACAGCGGCGCAAACTGACTGATCTTGATGCCCGCCAGCGGCCCAGACAAGCCCAGCCAACTGCCCAGGCTGCCGTCCAGGCCAATGGCGAAGGTTTGCAGGCAGCCGATCACCAGGCAGGCCAGCAAGGCGCCACCCAGCGAGCCCAGGCCGCCAACCACAATCACCACAAACAGCACCGAGCCCAGGGTAGCAGCCATGCCCGGCTCTGTGACAAAGGCATTGCCCCCGAGCGCACCGGCCAGACCCGCCAGGCCGCAACCCAGGGCAAAGACCAGGGTAAACAGGCGCGGCACATCATGGCCCAGCGCCTGCGCCATCCGCGGATGCGTGAGCGCGGCCTTGAGCACCAGACCGACCCGCGATCGACGCAAGAAAACAGCCAGCAACCCCAACACCAGCACAGCCACCGCCATGATGAAGAGCCGGTAGGCCGGCAGGCTCACCCCGGCAATCTCAAGCAAAGCCCCGTCCAGAGCCGCTGGGACGCGGTAGTCCACCGGTGCATTGCCCCAGATCAGCTGCACGCCTTCGAGCATCAACAGCGCCAGCGCAAAGGTCATCAGCATTTCGGCCGAATGACCCTGCAGGCGCCGCATCAGGTGGCGCTCAAGCAGCGCCCCCAAGGCCCCAACCAGCAGGGGCGAGAGCAGCAGCGCCAACCAAAAGCCCAGCCACACGCTCAAGCCGTAAGCCAGGTAGGCGCCCAGCACGTAAAAGGCCGCATGGGCGAAGCTGAGCACGCCCATCAGGCTGTAGATCAGGGTCAGCCCACTGCACAGCAAAAACAGCAGCAAGCCATAGCTCAGGCCATTGAGAAGCGACAGCAAAAAGAAATCCATGCGCGGTGCTGCTTTGCCGCCTTAGCGGGGGAGTGACTGCGGCGCGGCCGTCAGCCCAAGGCCTCTTGCTGTCGCCGGGCGATTCCTGCGCAGAAATGGGCGGCCAAGGCGCGCCACAAAGGAGCAGCACGCTCGATTTGCTGCAAGGCGCGCTCGACCGGCCACTGCCGCACGTTGAGGTCTTGCAGGGCCGTGTAGTCCCATGCAAAGGGCTGGTCGCTGAGCGCCTCGGCCAGCCCAATCACGCTACCTTGGCCAAGCTCGACCGCATGGTCGCCCCAGCGCGCACTGACCTTGCCCGACACGATCATCAAGGCAGGTGCCCCATCAGGGGCATGGCCCGCCTGCCCGAGCACCTGGCCGCCACGCAGCACCGCCAGCGGCAGTTGCTCGCCCGCCTGCAACTGAACACACATAAGCTGCTCGACGCTCATACCTTCACCCGCTTGTCGGGTTTTGGCCTCGACCAACTCGCGTTGCAGCTCGGGCCCTGTGTAGGTCCGCTCGCCCAGCAGGCTGTAGCTCGGGTTGGGCTGACCGGAGGCGGCTTGCGAGGACAGCTCAGCGACCATGTACTGCTGCAGGCTCAGGCCCATGAGGATGCTGGCCAGCATGGAGGTATCGGGCGCCAATTTATCGCGCAGCTCAGCGCTGCTCAACAAGACCGCCTGCACCTGGCCGAGCGCGTGCACGGTTTCGGTGTGCAAGGCGCCGTCAAACAGACTATGGGCCGCCAGCACCTGGCCCGGGCCCACGGTGGCATCGGTGCCAGCGGGTCGATCGCTCCCCCGAACCTGGCCGGCAAGAAGCAAAAACACATTCTCGGCCTGCTCACCACGCCGAAAAAGCACTGCGCCATCGTCGTAGTTGCGAGCTTGACCTAGAGCTGCATCGGCAAGCTGCGCGCTCAAAGTCTGCGCTTGCGGAGCCGCTGCAGGGGCGGCCCGCTCGCCCTGGCTGAAATCCATTTTGCTCAGCACCGAGCGCTTGGGCCGTCGGGCGGACTCCAGGGTAGCAAGGGTGCTGCGATCCAGGGGCGCGGGCTCTTGCGCCCCCGCCTGCGCAAGAGCCGCCAGAGCGCGACCGAGTTCAACCTCCAAAATACGCGCCAGCGACGAACTCACATAGCCGACCGGTGGGCGGCCGGGATCTATGAAAAATCGCTCTGCGGCGTCGGTGCGAGGCGTCATCGAGAACGAGCCATCTCGTTGGGACAAGGCATTCCCCTACAGGAAAACCCGGATCAATTTTAAAGAGCTACAGAGCATGGCCTATACCCGGAAATTACGCCACATTCCAAATGCCTTTTGTAACACAAAAGCGTCTGCGCCAGACTCGAGCCTGGCGCAAAAGTGTCCCTGGGGTCCGCCTCACAGACCGGGCAGCCGGTAATCTTTGAGTT
>CANHGF010000363.1 GCA_947460065.1 Comamonadaceae bacterium | reverse complement strand
GAGTCGGAACTGGCGGTGGTCATTGGCACCGGCGGCAAAAACATCCGCAAGGAAGACGCGCTCAAGCACATCTTCGGCTACACCATCGTCAACGACGTCACCGCCCGCGATGTCCAGATGCGCCACCAGCAGTGGGACATGGGCAAGTCTTTTGACACCTTCTGCCCCATGGGCCCCTGGATCGTGACGGCCGACGAGCTCGACGGCACCAACACCCGGGTGCGTGGCTGGGTCAACGGGCAGCTGCGGCAGGACGGTCGCACGACCGACCTGATCTTTGACATAGCCACCCTGATCGAGACCTGCTCGCGCGGCATCACCCTCTACCCCGGCGATGTGATCGCCACCGGCACACCGGCCGGCGTGGGCATGGGCTTGAACCCGCCGCAATACCTGCAGCCCGGTGATGTGGTGCGGGTGGAGATCGACGGCATCGGCGCCATCGAAAACCGCTTCGTCTAAAGCCGCTCGGCGCGGCCTTAGCGCTTGAGCACGAAGCTGGCGAGCATCTGCTCGCTTTGCTTTTGCAGCTGCTCCTGCATCTGGCCGAGCAGGGTTTTGGACTGCTCCACATAAGAGCCCATCACCCCCTGCATCAGGGGCGATTGGCTCTTGATGAACTGCGCCCACAGATCCGGGTTCAGTCCCTTGGACTGCTCGCTGAGCTTGGCCTGCAGCTCCATGAAGGTCTGGATGTTCTTCTCCAGGTAGCTGCCCATCACGCCCTGCATCGCATGACCGTAAAAACGGATGATGTTCGACAGCAGATCTTCGGTGAACATGGGCTCGCCGCCGGCCTCTTCTTCAAGAATGATCTGCAAGAGGATGCTGCGCGTGAGGTCTTCCTGGGTTTTGGCATCCTTGACCACGAACGGCGTGCGCGTCATCACCAAATGCTTAACATCGGCCAGGGTGATGTAGCTTGAACTATTGGTGTCGTACAGGCGCCGGTTCGGATACTTCTTGATGGTTCGCGCAGCAGCGGATGGCTCGGGCTGAGCCGGCGCCGGGTCAGCCGGGGACGGCTTGGGCTTGGCACGACTCGCTGCGGCCTTGCGCGGCGCAGCTTCAGGGCTGCCGGCCTTGGCTGAGGACCGGCCCGCCGCATCTGCGCTGCGAGCCTTTAGGGGCTTGGACTGCTTGCTGGACAAGGGACTCCTTCAGAACGGGACGCTCGCCTGTCTGTGCAGGCCAGCTCAACCCATTCTAGGTAGCCCTAGAGGGGCCGGGCAGCCGTGGTTTACCCTGCCAACAAAGCCAAGGCAAGTCCACGGGCCGCAAGCTCAGCGGGCCGGACGCACGGGCTTGCGCGCAGGCGCACGCATCGCAGCGCCGGGAGGCCGTGCGAAGTCGGGGCGTGGCGCAAAGCCTTCGTGCCGACCCTCATGACGGCCTTCATGGCGCGGATCAAAACCGCGGTCACGCCGCACAGCGCCTGGCGCTGGCATCGCAGCCCGATCACGTGGCGCGAACTGACGGTCACCCTGCCGGGGGTCGAACTGCCGCGGGTCGCCCTGACGGGGGTCACCTTGTCGCGGGTCAAACTGCCGTGGCTCAAACTGTCGTGGCTCGGAACGACGCGGCGCCCGGTCCGAGGGGGCGCCGCCCCAGCCGCTGCCTACGCCCGGACCCGGGCGAAAGCCATTGCCACGGGCCGGCGGACGACCGCCTGCGCCACGCGGACGCTGCTCGAAAGAAGAAGGAAACCGCTGCTGCGGCTCCAGACCTGCAATCACCGCCGGCTTGAAGTGCTGCTTGGTGTAATGCTCGATGTCAGAAATACGCCGGCGGTCGCGGAACTCGGCCAGGGTGATGGCCGCGCCACTGCGCCCGGCCCGGCCGGTACGACCGATACGGTGCACATAGTCCTCGGCCTTCATCGGCAGGCCGAAGTTGATGACGTGGGTGATGGTCGGCACGTCCAGGCCGCGCGCAGCCACATCGGTGGCCACCAGAATCTGTACCCGGCCTTCACGGAAAGCGCCCAGACGCCGATTGCGCAAGCCCTGGCTGAGTGCGCCATGCAAGGCCACGGCATGAAATCCGTCCTGCACCAGTTCGTTGGCTAGGCCGTCGCATTCAATCTGGGTCGAGGCAAACACCACCACCTGGTCGATGCTGGCATCGCGCAGCCAGTGGTCAAGCAACTTGCGCTTGTGCTGCAGGTTGTCGGCCCAGTGCAGGGTCTGGGTGATCGAAAGATGCTTGTCGTGCGGCGAATCGATCTCGATGCGCTGGGGCTCACGCATCACCCGTGTGGCCAATTGCATGATGCGCGGCGCAAAGGTGGCGCTGAACATCATGGTCTGCTGGCGCTGGCCGGTCAGCTGATGGATCTCGGCCAAGTCGTCGGCAAAGCCCAGATCGAGCATGCGGTCGGCCTCGTCGACCACCAGGAAACTCGCCTCGTCCAGCTTGATCTGCATGCTGCGCTGCAGGTCCAGCAGGCGGCCAGGGGTGGCCACCACCAAATTAGCGTTTTGTAGCTTGGCGATCTGCAGCTGGTAGGGCATGCCGCCCACCACATTGGCAATGCGCAGGCCCTTGCAATGGCGCACCAAGTCGATGGCGTCGGCACACACCTGCTGGGCCAACTCGCGCGTGGGGCACAGAATCAGCGCTCCCGGGGTCGCCGGCTTGAAGTGACGTGGGTTGGTCGGGTCCTTGCGCTTGGGCCGCTTGGGCGCCGCTTCGCCCCGGGCGACCGCTTCGGCGCTCAGGCGGGCCCACTCGGCCGCCTCGCGCTCGGTCTGCTCGCGCTGCTGCAGCAACAGGGTATGGAGCACCGGCAGCAAAAAGGCCGCCGTCTTGCCGCTGCCGGTCTGGCTCGAGACCATCAGGTCGGTAAAACCGCCGCTCTGGCCCAGACCCTGCATGGCCTTGGGAATGGTGGCCGTCTGCACCGAGGTGGGCTGGGTAAACCCCAGGTCGGCCACCGCCTGCAGCAGCTCAGGGGCCAAGCCGATAGCGCTAAAGCCATTGGGCTGTGCATTGGGCTGCGGGCTGGCCTCTGC
The DNA here is from genome assembly GCA_947460065.1 of Comamonadaceae bacterium. Lineage (GTDB taxonomy): Bacteria > Pseudomonadota > Gammaproteobacteria > Burkholderiales > Burkholderiaceae_C > Polaromonas. The sequence continues at coordinate 429 of CANHGF010000363.1, read as the reverse complement.
GGCCAAACCTTCATCAAACTCAGGGGAAGTGTCAAAAGCAGGCGCGACGTCATCGCGCGCTTCAAAAGCGTCGTTCATGTCAGATCTCACAGTGTGTCCAGGCCGCGCGGGATGAGCGACACAAGACCCAAAACCTGCGCGCTGCGCAGGCCTCGTTTGTGGTTAAAAAAACATCAACCATCAAACGATACGGTGACCCTGACGGGTCATCTCGGCCACCTGAGGCGGCCTGGGGTGTGAGGCAGATGTAGAAACCATTCAGAAATCAGAGTCTCTAAATGGAAGCGAGATTATGTCACAGCCCGACCTTCCCTAACCCGGACCCCGGCGGCGACACCATAAAACGACACTATCACACCGATTCGATAGAATGTTGGCATGTATTTAATCACCCAGAAGCATATTCAGATTGACTACTTTAGGCAGATT
>CANHGF010000362.1 GCA_947460065.1 Comamonadaceae bacterium | reverse complement strand
CTGCTGGCACTGTTGTTGCGGTTGGCCGTCTGGCGCCTCTTCCCCGATACCCGTCCCGTCCCCAGCGATACGGCCAGTTCGTGGCGGCAGGCCGGCACGTCCTACCTCCGGCTGATGGGGCAGCGGTCCTTTTTGTCGTACGCGCTGATTCTGGCCACCACCTCGGCCACCGCCTACACCTATTTTGCCGGGGCGCCCATTGTGCTTAAGGCCTTTGGCGTGGGCCCGCAGTCGCTGGGCTGGTTCATCATGGCCGTGCCCCTGCCCTATGTCCTGGGCAATGTCCTGACCAGCCGACTGATTCATCGCTACGGCGACCGCAAGCTCATGCTCTGGGGTCAGGTCGGCACTCTGGCGGGTTTGGTACTGATGCTGGCTCTGGCCATCGCTGATGTGCGCTCGGCTTGGGCGCTGCTGGTGCCCCTGGCCATCATGGGGGTGGGTCATGGCCTGCTGGTGCCGCCCACACTGTCAGGGGCGGTGGGCGCGGTACCCGCCTTGGCCGGCACCGCCGCTGCCATCAGCGGCAGCCTACAGCAGCTGTGCGGTGCCTTCGGCGGTTATCTGGTCGGGCTGGTCGATCACCAGGGTGTCCTGCAACTGTCCACGCTCATGCTGCTGATGGCCCTGATTGCACTGCTCGGCCATGCCATGCTGGCCCGCACTTCAGTGGGGCGCTACTGAGGCTGCACTCGCAAATTCGGACTGCCGGGCCGATCATTACAATTTGCGCCCGGCAGGCCTCGTAAGTTGCTTGCCGCGCGAATCATTTGCACTGCGCTGCGTCTGCCTCCGGCAAGCGCGTGCGCGGGCAGACCAGCCCGGTTGCTGGCATCCTAAGGAATCCCATGAGTTTGAAATGCGGCATCGTCGGCCTGCCCAATGTCGGCAAGTCCACCCTGTTCAATGCCTTGACCAAGGCCGGTATTGCGGCCGAGAACTATCCGTTTTGCACCATCGAGCCCAACACCGGCGTGGTGGAGGTGCCCGACCCGCGCCTGCAGCAACTGGCGCAGATCATCTCGCCCGAGCGCATCGTGCCGGCCATTGTGGAGTTCGTTGACATCGCGGGCCTGGTGGCCGGAGCCAGCCAGGGCGAGGGCTTGGGCAACCAGTTCCTGGCCCATATTCGCGAGACCGACGCCATCGTCAATGTGGTGCGCTGCTTTGAAGACGAGAACGTGATCCACGTGGCCGGCAGGGTCGACCCGATCGCCGACATCGAGGTCATCCAGACCGAGCTGTGCCTGGCCGACCTCACCACGGTCGAGAAGGGCCTGCAACGCTACACCAAGGCCGCCAAGAGCGGCAACGACAAGGAAGCGGCCAAACTCGTGGCCTTGTTGACCAAGGTGCAGGCTGTGCTCGACCAGGGCAAGCCAGCGCGCACGCTGGATCTGTCCGATGAAGAGCGCGCTTTGCTCAAGCCGCTGTGCCTGATCACCGCCAAGCGCGCCATGTTCGTCGGCAACGTCAGCGAAGACGGCTTCGAGAACAACCCCTTCTTGGACCGGCTCAAGGACTACGCAGCCGGCCAGAATGCACCGGTGGTGGCGATTTGCGCCAAGATGGAAGCCGATATGGCCGACATGAGCGAAGAGGACAAGGAGCTGTTCCTGTCTGAGATGGGCCAAAGCGAGCCCGGCCTCAATCGCCTGATCCGCGCAGCCTTCAATCTGCTGGGCCTGCAAACTTACTTCACCGCCGGCGTGAAGGAGGTGCGTGCCTGGACCATACACATCGGCGATACCGCGCCGCAGGCCGCTGGCGTGATCCACGGCGATTTTGAGCGCGGCTTCATCCGCGCCCAAACCATCGCTTTTGAGGACTACATCGCTTTCAAAGGCGAGCAGGGCGCCAAGGACGTGGGCAAGATGCGCAGCGAAGGCAAGGAATACATCGTCAAGGACGGCGATGTCATGAACTTCCTCTTCAACGTCTGAGCGGCGTCGCTCATCGCTCGGTGCAGGCCGCGCCGGCCGATCGTGGATTTTGTTGTTCTCGTGCACAGTCCACCGGCATCTGACTGGCGAAAACCCAGGAAATGTTCAATAGTCGAACGTGCTGGGCGTTCTCCGAACGGTGCTGGCATAGGTGTGCGCTCCCCGGTCCATGCGGGGCCCCTACAGCCCTTTGAGTTCAAACCATGCTGCCCGCCCACGGTCTTTTAGGGGGCGGCATAGCTTGAGCCCCTACCCCAATAGCGGGGAGACACCATGACCTACCGATTCAAATCCCTGGCGCTGACCAGTATGTTGATGGCCGCAGGATCAGCTTCACCAGCGAAGACACCCAGTCCAACCCCGGCGTGGCCAAGGGCCTGACGCAAAAGGCGTTGGACAAGGACGTGTTTGCCATCTTTGGGCCGGTCTACTCGGGCTCCATCATGGTCTCCATGGCCGAATCGGGCCGCGCCGAGGTGCCCAACTTCACCGGCGGCCAGGCCGCCATCAAGCAACTGCTCACCGGCTCGCCCGCGCAGATCGTGGCCGAGGTCTCCACCGAGTCGGGCCAAGTCGACTTTTCCGCGGCCGTGATCCAGGCTAGGCAGTCGGGCGCCGACGCCATCTTTGCCTACACCCATGAGGAAGAATCGGCCCGTTTGCTGCGCGAGCTGCGCAAGCAAGGCTGGAAGCAGCCCATCATCGGCGAGACCGTGCTGACCAGCTCCAAGGTGGTCGAGCTCGCTGGTGAAGCCGCTAACGGCGCCTTGGCCCAAGTGGGTCTGAAGGTCGAAGCCCCGCAGCTGCAGGCCTGTGGCAAGAAATTCCAGGCGGCCCACAACACGGTGTCCGACCACAATGGCGTCAAGGGCTACACTGGGGTTTACATTCTTGAGGCCATCCTTGAAAAAGCTGGCCGTTTCGACCGCAAGGCTGCAGCCGCTGCGATTCGCAACAGCTGCTTTAGCGCCAAGCAGCACCCCGGCGTGCTGATGGATGCGTGCTTTGACGACAAGGGCGGCATCGACCGCGAGAGCTTCATGACCGAGGTGCGCGGCGGCTAGGTGGTGGTGGCCGAAACTCTGCCTGCGCTGAATAAAAAATAAGTCCTGTAGAAAAAAATCCTGCCATGTCTGATCAACGTTTTGTGCTGGCCGGTGTGATGGGCTGGCCGGTGGCGCACAGCCGCTCGCCGGTTATCCATAACCACTGGATCACCAAGCACGGGCTCAAGGGCTCCTACGTGCAACTGCCGGTCCAGCCCGAGAACCTTGAGGACGCTATTGGCGGCCTCAAGGCCCTGGGCTTTGCAGGATGCAATGTGACAGTACCGCACAAGGTGCGGGCGATGGAGCTGATGGACGAGCTCCATCCCGTAGCCCGCCGCATGCAGGCCATCAACACCATCGTGGTCCGCGAGGACGGCAGCCTTTACGGCATGAACAACGACGGCGCCGGCTATGTACAAAGCCTGCGCGACGCCGACCCCGCCTGGCGCGGTGACGCCGGCCCGGT
>CANHGF010000361.1 GCA_947460065.1 Comamonadaceae bacterium | reverse complement strand
ATAACCAACTGGTGCGCCGCTTTCCCAACATTACCAATGTCGACATGACGGCCACCATAGGCCAGGTGCAGCGGGTACTCAGTCAAGTCATCCGTGCGGTCGAATTTCTCTTTGGCTTCACCCTGGCCGCCGGCCTGGTGGTGCTGTTTGCGGCGGTGACGGCCACCCGCGAGGAGCGCACCCGTGAATTTGCCATCATGTTGGCTCTGGGCGGGCGGGCCAGTTTGTTGCGCCAGGTTCAGCGGGCGGAGTTGGCAGGCGTCGGTTTGCTGGCCGGCCTGCTTGCCTCCCTGGTCGCTTCAGCGGTGGGCTGGGCGCTGGCGCACTATGTTTTTGACTTCGAGTGGACTGCCTCGCCTTGGGTGCTGATTGCCGGAAGTGCGGCCGGTGCCTTGCTGGCGCTAGCGGCCGGCTGGTGGGGGCTGCGCTCGGTGCTCACCACCCCGGTGGTGGAAACCTTGCGCCGGGCGCAGTGATGGGCCCTGCGGCCAGGGTGCCCAGCGACAATGGCGGCCATGCAGATTGAAGAACCTCCACCGGGCGATCCGCCCTTTGACTCGCCCTATGCCTGGATAGGCGGCGAGGAAAAAATCCGCGCGCTGGTCGAGCGCTTTTACGACCTGATGGACCTCGAGCCCGACTACGCCGAGCTGCGCCATGCCCACGGCCCCGAACTGGCCAATGCGCGTCAGCGCCTGTTTTGGTTTTTATGCGGCTGGATGGGCGGCCCCCAGCACTACACAGAGCGCTTCGGGCATCCGCGGCTGCGCATGCGGCACATGCCCTTTTCCATCGGTCTGGCCGAGCGTGACCAGTGGCTGGCCTGCATGGACCAGGCGATGCAGGAAACCGGGGTGGACGACGCCCTGCGCCGGCGTCTGAACAGCTCGTTTTTCCAGACCGCCGATTGGATGCGCAACCGCGGCACGCCTGCCTGAGGCGGGCCAGCAAACCATCGGGCCGAGTGCGGCCCTCCCGCCAAACCCAGCATGCTTTTGGGGTAGTGGAGTGGGATTGGGCGTGGGAGCCGCACCCTCGCGGCGATGGGGTGTTTGATCGAAGGCTGCATCACGCCGGGGCGGCGCTCCCACTTCCCCTATTTCACGGCAGCCTCGGGCACAGCTGTGGGAGCCGCGCCCTCGCGGCGATGGGGCATTGCTACCGGCGCGGCCTTCAGGCCTGCACCAGCAACACCACCAATGCGCCTGCGCCGCCGTCGGCCGGCCTGGCCTGCACAAAGGCCAGCACTTCCTTTTTCTGCACCAGCCAGCTGTGGACCCGGTTCTTGAGCACCGGCGTCTTGCCCGGCGAGCCCAGGCCCTTGCCGTGGATCACCCGCACGCAGCGCCAGCCGCTTTTGTGGGCATGGCGTATGAACTCGGCCAGCGCCAGCCGGGCGTCTTCGCGGCGCAGGCCGTGCAGGTCGAGCTGGCCTTGCAGCTGCCATTGCCCGCGCCTCAGCTTGCGCACCACATCGGGCCCCAGGCCTGGGCGCCGAAAGCTCAGCGCCTCGTCGGTGTCGAGCAGCGTCTCTACATCGAATTCATCGGACAGCGCTTCGCGCATCACCGCCTGCTCGTCGCGCTGCTGCTGCACCGGCAGCGGCGCCGGCCGCACGGTGGGCGGTACGGCCTTGCTCAGGTGCTTTGCCGGTAGGGGCCGCACCGGCCCGACCGCCCGCACAAACAGCTGCTCCTGCGCTAGCCGCTGGCGCTCGGCCAGCAGCGCAGCGGCCGCCTGCTCGGCCCGCAGGCGGGCCTGGCGTTCGAGGTCGCGCGCAATCACCCTGAGGTCGCGCAGGTCCTTGATGGCCGGAGATTTCATGTGCCCCACTTTAGCCCAGGCCTTGCCGCCCGGGCAGCTCTGGGGGCATGGCGTGTCGCTAGATCAGGCCCTGCTCGGCCATGGACTGCGCTTCGGTGGCGGTAACCACGAAGTGGTCCAGCACCCGCACATCGACCAGAGCCAGGGCGCTTTTGAGGGCCTGTGTCAGCGCTTGGTCGGCGCGAGAGGCTTGGGCGCAGCCACTGGGATGGTTGTGGGCCAGCACCACCGCCGAGGCCTGCAGGGTCAGGGCGCGCAGCACCACCTCGCGTGGGTAGACGCTGGTTTGCGAGAGCGTGCCGCGAAACATTTCCTCTATGCGGATCAGCCGGTGTTGGCTGTCGAGAAACATCACCGCGAACACCTCGTGGGCCAGGCTGCCCAGCTGCAGTTGCAAAGCCTGACGCACTGCCTGAGGGCTCTCAAGAACGGCGCGCGTCTGCAAAGGTTGTAGCAGTGCGCGCCGCGCCAGCTCCAGCACCGCCACCACCTCGGTCCGCTTGGCCGGCCCCAGGCCTTTGATCTGCCTGAGCTCCTCGGCCCCGGTGTGCAGCAGGCCGGCCAGGCCGCCAAAGCGATCGAGCAGCTCCTGCGCCAGTTGCAGCACGCCCTTGCCGGCGGTACCGCTGCGCAGCAGCAAAGCCAGAAGCTCGCTGTCGCTCAGTGCATTAGCGCCGCGTGCGAGCAATTTTTCGCGCGGTCGGCAGTCGGCAGGCAGGTCTTTCAGGCTCATCGGGCGAGCTTAAGGCCAGCCTTGCGTCCAGTCCCAAGGTGCGAGACGATCCAACAAAATTTGACAAAACTTCTTGGATGCTGATGCCAGAAAACAAAGGTGGGAGCCGCGCCCTCACGGCGATGGGCTTTCAAGCAGGGACTGAGCCTGAGTCCAGGCCCCATCGCGCCGAGGGCGGCGCTCCCACAAAACTCAACATGCATTCGGTCAGGAGTTGGTGTGGGAGCCGCGCCCTCGCGGCGATGGCTGCCTACAATCAGACCGTTCTTGCCGCCCACCATGACCCCTACTCTCCCCATCATCCAGGCCGACTCCTTCCTCACCCTGCATTACCGCCTGGCAGGCCTGGGTGCGGCCGGGCAGGGCAGGGAGATCATCAACACCTTCGAGGACAAGCCAGCCACGCTCAGCCTGGGCACTGGCGAACTCTCGCCGGCCATTGAGGCGCGTTTGATCGGTCTGGCCGAGGGGGTACGCACTCGCTTTGAACTGGCGGCGGGCGAGGCTTTCGGGCCGCGCAACCCGGACCTGGTGCAGTGGGTGGCGCGCAAGCTGCTCGACGAACTCGGTGATCCGATGGAGCGCTATGCCGCTGGCGATGTGGTTCAATTTCCTACGCCTGACGGCGCCGGCCAGTACGCCGGTGCGGTCTTGCGGGTCGGCCCCGATGGGGCGGTGCAGTTTGACTTCAACCATCCGCTGGCCGGCCAGGCGGTAGAGTTCGAGGTCCATGTGATCGGAGTGCTATGAGCCCTGCCACCCTCAAACCCGTGCGCGATGTGGTGCTGGCCGAGCCGCGCGGCTTTTGCGCCGGCGTCGACCGCGCCATTGAAATCGTTGAACGCGCGCTGCAAAAGTTCGGCGCGCCCATTTATGTGCGCCATGAGATCGTGCACAACACCCATGTGGT
>CANHGF010000360.1 GCA_947460065.1 Comamonadaceae bacterium | reverse complement strand
GAGCACCTGCTCGCCCGGGGTCAGCAGCTCGCAGACCACTTCTCCGCTCTCGGCGTCCGTCAGGATGGTGCCCACCGGCATTTTGAGGATGATGTCATCGCCCTTGGCGCCGAACATGTCTGAGCCCTTGCCGTGCTCACCGTTCCTGGCTTCATGGCGCCGTGAAAACCGGTAGTCCACCAGGGTGTTGAGACTGTCGTCGGCCACGGCATAAATGTGCCCGCCTCGGCCGCCGTCGCCGCCATTGGGGCCGCCAAACTCCTTGTATTTCTCGTGCCGGAACGAGACGCAGCCGCTGCCGCCATCGCCGGCGGCGATGTCGATAAAGGCTTCGTCAACAAATTTCATGGGGTTCGAGGCAGCGCGCGGGCTGCCGTCCAAGTTTAATCAAAGCTTGATGCGAATAGTCCAATGAAAAAGCCCCGCCGGGCGGGGCTTTCATCAGAGGCCGTTGCGGCCCGGGCTCAAGCCGGGGTCACATTGACCATGTGCTTGTTGAGCTCGCCCTTGACGGCGAAGCTCACGTGGCCATCGACCAGGGCAAACAGGGTGTGGTCCTTGCCCACGCCCACGTTGTTGCCGGCGTGAAACCGGGTGCCACGCTGGCGCACGATGATGCCGCCGGCGCTGATGCTCTGGCCGCCGAAGACCTTCACACCGAGCATCTTGGGCTTGGAATCACGCCCGTTACGCGTCGAGCCGCCGCCTTTTTTCTGTGCCATGTTTGGGACTCCTCTTAGGCTTTAGCCGGCGATCGCGCCGATCTGCAATTCGGTGTAGTTTTGGCGATGCCCTTGGCGCTTTTGATAGTGCTTGCGACGGCGCATCTTGAAGATGCGCACTTTGTCGTGCCTGCCATGGGCCACCACGGTGGCTTTGACGGTTGCGCCGGACACCAGGGGGGTGCCGACCTTGAGCTCGCTGCCTTCTCCGACAGCCAACACTTGGTCGATCACGATTTCCTGGCCTACGTCCGCAGCAATCTGTTCTACTTTAATTTTTTCGCCGGCAGCAACCTTGTATTGCTTGCCACCGGTTTTTATGACCGCGTACATACTTGAAACCTCTTCGAATTGAAGCGAAAGGAATTTTCTGCAGGCCCTACTGCCAGCAGAAAAGCTTTCCATTGTAGCCGCTAGAGCCGGTTTTGTCGACGCCAGTACCGTCTGGCGCGGCTTCTGGGGCCCTGCTGCGAGCCGGGAGGAAGGGGCAGCGCAGTTTTGCAATGGGCCGCCAAGCCCGGCTTCCCGCCCTGTCTGCGCCTCTTGCTGCCGTGGATAAGCCGGGTCCGACCTATAATCTTGAAGATTTTTGTCAGGAAGTTTCACTTTGTCACCAATCCCCGTCAGCACCTCTGCCGCCCTGGAACTGGTTGCCCAGGACATGCGGGACATGGACGCGGTGATCGAGCAGCGCCTGGCCTCCGATGTGCCTCTGGTCGGCCAGATTTCCCGGTACATCGTGGCCGCTGGCGGCAAGCGCTTGCGCCCAGCCCTGTTGCTGCTGATGTGCGGCGCCTTGGCTTGCCGCAGCGAACAGCGGCTGAACCTGGCGGCTGTGGTGGAATTCATACACACCGCCACTTTGCTGCACGACGACGTCGTTGATGAGTCCACATTGCGGCGGGGCCGGCCCACGGCCAACGAGGCTTTTGGCAACCCGGCCAGTGTGCTGGTGGGCGATTTCCTGTACTCCCGCGCCTTCCAGATGATGTTGCTGGCCCAAAATATGCGCGTCATGGAGGTGTTGTCTGAGGCCACCAACGTGATTGCCGAGGGTGAGGTACAGCAGCTCATGAATATGCACGACGCCTCGCTCAGCGAGGCTGACTATATCCATGTGATTCGGTCCAAGACGGCCAAGCTTTTCGAGGCCAGTGCGCGTCTGGCTGCTATTTTGGCCGGCAGCGATGCCGCCACCGAGGCGGCCTGCGCCGAGTACGGCCAGGCCCTGGGCACGGCATTTCAGGTGATCGACGACGCCCTGGATTACGACGGCGATGTGGCCGAGATGGGTAAGAACCTGGGTGACGATTTGCGCGAAGGCAAGGTCACGCTGCCGCTGATTGTGGCCATGGAGCGCTGCAGCCCTGCCGAGCGCGAGCTGATCCGCTCGGCCATTGAGGAAGGTGGTGCCGACCAGCTCGACGCCATCGTGGCCATCGTTGGTCAGACAGGGGCCCTTCAGATCACCCATGAGCGGGCCTCGCAAGAAGCCCAGCGGGCGATTGCCGCCTTGGCCGGCTTGCCGGACAGCGCCTACCGGCGCGCGCTCAACGACCTGGCGGCGCAGCTCCTGCAGCGTCGCTCCTAAATGGGGATGGCCGGGCATCGGCACAGACCCACCTTCTGCCTCAAGAGTTTCCCGAGCGCACTGAAGCCCAGAATTCGGAGCCGACCTTGAAACATCCTCGTGCCATCGCAGCGCTTGCCGTCCTTGGGTGCTTGCTGAGTCTGCCGAGCCTGGCCGCAACCCGCTGGGAGCCCTTGAGCCTGGCCGATCAGGGCATGTACTACATGGACCCGCAGTCCATCGAGCAGCACGGCGCCAACAAGCAGTTGTGGACGGTGCTGGATTACCGCACGCCGCAGGCCAATTCCGAAGGGCAGACTTACCGCTCCATGCGCGCCCAGGTGCAGATCAACTGCAAGGCCCGCATGGCCCGGCTGATGCACATGAGCTACTTCAGCGGCGGCATGCTCAGTGGCAAGGAAGTCCAGAAACAAGGCATGCTGCGCGACTGGCAGGAGATCGAGGCCGACTCGCCCATGGCCCGCATTGCCCGCCGGGTGTGTTGAGCCTAGGCCTGGCTTTGACCGCTCGACGTCTTTGGTGAGGCCTTGTCACGTAAGAGCTTTTCGCCCTTTTTGGGCCTCACCTCTGGGTGCGTCGGCTACGCGCCTGATTGCACCGCGCGCTGGCTGCATTGCTCGTACTTGCAGGTAATAGACCTGCGGCCTCCGCGCGCCTTGCCAGCACGGGCCGCACACATCGGGCGCGTTCAAAGCAGGGTCTAGGTTCAATTGCCAGATTTAGCTTGATGCCGCTTAGGTCGGGCCTGGTGGGCTGCGCCGCGATTGGCGCTGCCTGCAGCAGGCGCTGCATGGCGACGAGTTGATGTGCCATCCGGCTGCGCCGGTTCTATCCCCCTCGAACCCAGATATCAATCCGGCCGACGGCATTTCCTCGGCCCGAGAGATCGAATATCGGGTATGGCGCGATCACGGCCGCAACTTGATGCAGGCAGCCGGCGTTCAGCCTGTTCGGCTGTCGCTGATTTACTAAGCCTTACCAGCTTTCTTTTTGCCTTTGGCCTTGCGCTTTTTCTTGCTTGCAGCCTTATTGGGCTGCGCATTGGCAGCTTTTGCATCACCTGGGTTGGCGGCGGGCGCGGCCGGCGCAGCGGCGTTGCTCGGTGCAGCCGGGGCTGCCGGCGCAGCGGCGTTGCTCGGTGCAGCCGGGGCTGCCGGCGCAGCGG
>CANHGF010000359.1 GCA_947460065.1 Comamonadaceae bacterium | reverse complement strand
TCGTCGGACTGCCCGCGCCCGAGCCGGCCTGGGTGTTCGTCGACAAAAAGTCCACCCTGCCTCGGATCGACGAAGCCCTTAGCCTGGGCGATACCGATGTGGAGCTGGTGGGCATCCTCAAGGGCGACGTGGACGGCAGCTGGGGGGCGTGAAGCCCCATCGCGCCGGGGCGGCGCTCCTACAGCAGAACAGCCCAACTTGAGCATGGGGTGTGGGAGCTGCGCCCTCGCAGCGATGCAGCGACTGATCCCAGACCCCATCGCACCGGGGCGACGCTCCCACACGAGCCAGGCAAGGCCATGCCCTCTGCCAAGCTGATAACCTTAGGGCTCTGACTATCATCTGAGCCATGTCCGCCCATCCTCACATCCTCATCGTCGGTGCCGGCCCCGTCGGCCTGACCCTGGCCTATGCCCTGGTTCAAAGCGGCGTCGCCGTGACCGTACTCGAGGCCGAGGCCGCTGTCTCGCGCCAACTGCGCGCCTCGACCTTCCACCCGCCCACGCTCGATATGCTCGACGCCTGGGGCATCACTGCAGAATTGATCGCTCAAGGCCGCATCACGCCCACCTGGCAGATCCGCCTGCACGAAACCGGCGAACATGTGAACTTTGACCTGTCGGTGCTCAAGGACGACACCGCCCACCCCTACCGTCTGCAGTGCGAGCAGGCGGTGCTCAGCGACGCGCTCGAGGCGCGCCTGAAACGCGAGCCCTCTGCACGCATCTGGCGCGGCGCCCGTGTGGTCGATGTTGGTCAGCATGCCGGCGGCGCCTGGGTCGAGGTACAGCCACCTAGCGGCGGGCCGACCGAACGCATCGAAGCTGCCTATGTGGTGGGCTGCGACGGCGCGCACAGCCTGGTGCGCAAAGCCATAGGCTCGGACTTCGAAGGCGGCACCTACCCCGACACCACGATGTTGGTGACCACGCATTTCGACTTTGGCGCCCTCTGGCCCGATCTGGCTGGCGTCAACTACATCTGGCAGGACGAGGGCACCTACAGCCTGCTGCACCTGCCCAAGGTCTGGCGGGTCAGCCTGCACCCCCTGGCGGATAGGCCGCTAGAGGAGGAGGCGCAGCCCGAGCGCATCATCGGCCGGCTGCACAAGCTTTTTGGCGCCGAGCACCACTTTGAGTTGCAGGAAATTCGGCCCTACCGGGTCCACAAGCGCCTGGCCTCGCGCTGGCGCGCCGGTCGCCTCTTCATTGCGGGCGACGCCGCGCATCTGAACAATCCCAAGGGCGGTATGGGCATGAACGGCGGCATCCACGACGCGATCTGCCTGAGCCAGACTTTGGTGCGCGCGCTCAACAGCGCACCCGGCAGCGCGTCCGATGCCGTGCTCGATGTGTATGAACGACAGCGACTGCCGGTGGTGCGTGACGACATCATTGGCCAGGCCGACCGCAACCACGCCCGCATGCAGCTGCGCTCGCTGGACGAGAGGCGTGCCTCGCTGGCGCAGCTGCAGGCCCTGATCGACGACCGCGACCGCCTGCGCAAGCACCTGCGCAATACCTCCATGCTCGACGGGCTGGAGCGCGCCCGCCAGTTGGCCCAGGCCTGAACCATGAGCCTGGTCTACGCGCCCCAAGGCCTGCTCGGTGTGCTCACGCCTCAGGCCAACACCACGGTCGAGCCCGAAATGCAGTTGCTGTGCCCGCCCGGGGTGGCTGTGCTGACGGCTCGCATGACCAGCAGCGCGCCTGATCTGAAAGCGCGGCTGATCGATTACTACCAGCAACTGCCACGCTGGATCGGCGAATTTGCCAACGCGCCTCTGGGGGTGGTGGCCAGCGCCTGTACCGGCGCGTCCTACCTGATCGGCGCCGAGGCCGAAGACGAGCTGTTCGCTCAGGCGGCCTTGCAAAGTGGTCGGCCGGTGACCAATTCAGCGCTGGCGGTGATTGCGGCCATGAAGGCCCTCCATGCCAGCCGCATCGCCCTGGTCTCGCCCTACCCCGCCTGGCTCACCGAGCACAGCCGAGCCTACTGGCAAAGCCGCGGGCTGCAGGTGCAGCAGGTGGTGCAACTGAGCACCGACGCCCAGGCCTTCCACCCCATCTACGCCTTGGAAAGGCAGGCGGCAGCGCAAGGTATCGCGGCCGTCACGCACCCCGAGGTCGATGCGGTGCTGCTGCTGGGCACTGGCCTGCCGACCCTGCCGGCACTGGCTGAGCACCCCTACACCCCAGCGGGCAAGCCGGTGCTGTCGTGCAACCTGGTGCTGCTCTGGCATGCGCTGGAGTTGACGCGGGGCCAGGGTGAGGCGCCGCGGGCGCAAGTGCTGCTGGACCTGCTGCAGGAAAGGCGCTGGCGCGTGAGGCTCGGCGGGCTGCAAGAATGAGGGCGCTTGATCAAAAGCCCCATCGCGACGAGGGCGTCGCTCCCACAGAAGAAATGCCCGATCGAGCCGCTGGCGCAGCCTCAAGAACCGGCCATCACCTCACTGGCCTGCTGCACCGCCTTGACGATGTTGTGATAGCCGGTGCAGCGGCACAAATTGCCTTCCAGCTGTTCGCGAATCTCGGTAGCACTGGGCTTAGGATTGTGCTTGAGCAGATCGAGCGTGCTCATCACCATGCCCGGCGTGCAGTAGCCGCACTGAAGACCGTGCTGATCCCGAAAGGCCTGCTGCACCGGGTGCAGTGTGCCGTCGGGTCCGGCCACCGACTCGATGGTGGCCACCTCGGCGCCCTCGGCCTGCAGTGCCAGCACATTGCAGCTCTTGATGACCCGACCATTGAGGTGCACAGTGCAGGCGCCGCACTGCGCGGTGTCGCAGCCCACATGGGTGCCGGTCAGACGGCAGGACTCGCGCAGGTATTGCACCAGCAAGGTCCGCTCGGGCACCTCGTGGCTGACCGGCTGGCCGTTGACCGTCATGGAAATCTTGCGTGTCATACAAATCGGGCGCCTTACTGCGCCAGCTCCTTGGTCTGCACCTCACGCTGAAACACGTCCAGGCACTGCGCCTTGGCCGCCATGAATTCGGGCGAGGTCAGGGTTTTGGGAAAGCGCGGGCGCGGCGCATTGAAAGCCACCACGTCGGCCACCCGGGTCGGGCGGCGGGTCAGCATCAGCACCTCGTCGGCGAGATACACCGCTTCTTCCAGATCGTGCGAGACCACGATCATGGTGGTTCCTGTGCTGGCAAAAATCGCCTGCAGCTTGTCCCGCATGAACAGGGTCATCTCATAGTCGAGCGCAGAAAACGGCTCATCCAAAAACAAGACCTCCGGGTTCGGCGCCAGCGCACGCATGATGGAAATCAGCTGCTGCTGCCCGCCCGAAAGCTCATACGGATAGCGGTTGAGGTCAAAGCGAACATCAAAAGAGGCAATCAACTCCTGCGTGCGCGCCTCGCAATCGGCCGGGCTCTGGCCGGCCAACTGCAGCGGGTATTTGATGTTGTCGATCGAACGCTTCCAGGGAAACAGCGCGTCGCGATAATTCTGAAAGACGTAGCCAATGACCGTCT
>CANHGF010000358.1 GCA_947460065.1 Comamonadaceae bacterium | reverse complement strand
CCTACGGATTAACAGTCCGGCGCTCTACCGACTGAGCTATCGAGGAATGCAGCCAAAGATTATAGCCCCAAAAATCAGTCGCCCCTAGAGCTCGAAGCCGCCCTATTCCACCTTGGCGCCAGAACGCTTGACCATCTGCACCATGCGCTCAATGTCGGTCTTGATCATGACGTTCATCTGCTCGGGTGTGCCAGTCATCGGCACCATGCCCTGGCTGGTCATGTTCTTCTCGACAAAATCGCGGTCCGACAAAATACCCGCGACCGTGGCGTTGATCTTCATCACCACATCGCGGGGCGTTCCGGCCGGCGCGAAGAAGGCGTACCAAGCACCCAGATCCATGTCTTTGAAGCCGGCCTCAGTCATGGTAGGCACCTGAGGAGCAACGGGCACGCGCTTGTCACCGCTGACAGCCAGCAGTTTGACTTTGCCTGCGGTCATGTGTCCCATGATGGTGGGAAAGGCCGGGAAGGTGAACAGGATCTGCCCACCCAGTACGTCAGTCACCGCAGGGCCCGCGCCCTTGTAGGGCACATGGACCAGGTCGACCCCGGCGATTTTCTTGAACATCTCGCCCATGATGTGCGGCTGGCTGCCGGCGCCGAAAGAGCCGTAGCCCAGGCTCTTTTGCGTCTTGATGTAAGCCACCAGCTCACTGAGGTCCTTGACCGGCACGCTAGCATTGACCGCCAGGGCCAGCGCCACGTAGGTGACCGGCGCCACCGGCACCAGGTCGCGCTGCATGTTGTAGGGCAGTGACGGGTAGAGGGCTGGGTTGCCCACAAAGGTGGCGTCGTTGGTGAACAGCAGGGTGTGCCCATCGGCCGGCGACTTGATCACCACCTCGGTGCCGATGGCGGTATTGCCGCCAGCGCGGTTTTCCACCACCACAGGCTGGCCCAGCACCTCCGACAGCCGCTGCCCCATGCGCCGACCCACGATGTCGGTGGTGCCGCCGGGCGCATAGGGAATGATGATGCGGATCGGTTTGCTGGGAAAGGCTTGCGCACTGGCGCTAGGAGCGCCCAGCACCAGGGGCAGGCTGAGTACAGCCAGGGACAGGGCTCTGCGGGTGGTCATGTCGTTTTCCTTATGAGAGCGTCCTCGCAGGACGCGGGATTTGCGAACCTCAAGCATCTGTCAAAGGCGACCTGCCGACAACTCAGGGATACCCGCAATAGGGCCAAGGGCCGAAGCAGGATTAATCGCCCTGGGCTGCGGCAGCTGAGGCGGTCACGCTGGCGACAAGCCGGCTCGATGCGATGTCACAGCAGCGACAAAAAATTCTCTGCAAAACGCCAGCGTGCAGTGCTTTGCAAGGCGCTTTCCCAGAGGCGCGCAGGCCCTGCGCAGGGTCTGCGCGTCCAGTTTGAATGCCGAGGTGGATCCGGCGGCCAGGCGTGCCTAAACTGGCTGGGAAGGCAAAAGAACATCGCAAGATGGGGCCACACAAGGAGACACACCATGGCCATGGTCACAGGCAACGCTTTGCTGGGCAAGGCACTGCAGCGTCAAGGGGTCGACACCCTGTTTTTCATCATGGGCGGACCGATCAACGACGCCCTGCTGGCGGCCATGGGCCAGGGCATCCGCGGCATTGATGTTCGCCACGAGCAGGCGGCGGCCATGATGGCGCAGGCCTACGCCCGCGTGCGCGCTCGCCCCGGGGTGTGTTTTGGTGCCTCGGGGCCGGGCACGATCAACCTGACCACCGGCTTGGCCAATGCGCTGATCGACTGCGCCCCAGTGGTGGCCTTCGGTGGCGCCAGTCCCTTGCACAGTTTTGGTACCGGCGCGTTTCAGGAAATCGATCAACTGGCGTTAATGAAGCCGGTCACCAAACACGCCGACCGGGTGCTCGATACCGCCCGCATCCCACAGATGGTGGACGAGGCTTTTAGGCGGGCCATGTCGGGCAAGCCCGGCCCGGTCTACCTCGACCTGCCCGGCGATGTGCTCTACCGGCAAGTCGATGAAGACAAGGTCTACTGGCCCGAGCCGGGCGGTGCGATGCCGCTGTCGCGGCCGCAGGCCGATGGCCAGATGGTCGAGCGCGTCATCGAAGGCCTGGCAAAAGCCAAGCGTCCGCTGATACTCAGCGGCAGCGGCGTGATTTGGTCGCAGGCCGACCAAGCCTTGCAGCGCTTTGTGGAGCAGACCGGCATTCCGTTTTACACCACGCCTCAAGGCCGCGGCGTGATTGCCGAAGACCATGCCCTGAACTTCCCGCAGGGCCGCTCGACAGCCTTCAAGGAAGCCGACTTTGTGCTGGTGGTAGGCACGCGGCTGAACTTCGTTTTCTCGCACGGCAAGCCGCCCCGGTTTTCAGCGCAGGCCCGATTTGCGCGCATAGACGTGGACCCGACCGAGGTTCAAACCTGCCAACGCACGGAGCTGCCCCTGGTGGGCGACGCCCGCGCCGTGCTCGAGCAACTGATGACAGCGGCGCAGGGCCGCGTCCATGCCGGTCTGTACGCGCCCTGGCGCGAGCAGTTGCAGGCGATCGAGTTGGCCAAAGGGCCGGCGGCCGAAGCCAAACTGGCCACCGATGCGCAGCCGATTCACCCGCTACGCCTGTGCAAGGAAGTGCGCGACTGGATTGCGCGCGATGCGATTTTGTGCGTGGATGGGCAAGAGATCCTCAACTTCGCCCGCCAGACCATCCCGAGCTTTCATGCCGGCCATCGCCTGAACTCCGGCCCCTTTGGCACCATGGGTGTGGGCCTGCCCTTCGGGGTCGGTGCCAAGGCGGCGCGCCCCGACAAACAGGTGGTGGTGTTGCACGGCGACGGCTCGTTCGGCCTCAACGCGATGGAGCTTGATACGGCGGTGCGTCACCGCTTGCCGCTGTTGGTGATCATCAGTCTCAACGGGGGCTGGACCGCCGACCCCGATCGCATCAAGCCCGGCCGCGACCTGGGCTACACCCGTTTCGACCTGATGGCCCAGGCCCTGGGCTGCTACGGCGAGCAGGTCGAGCGGGCCGAGGACATTGCACCGGCACTGGCCCGCGCGGCCCGCGCGGTGGAGAATGGTCAAGTGGCAGTGGTCAACGTAGTGACCGACTGGCAGGCCCGCGCCAGCACAGCAGCATTTACCAGTTTTTCCACCTGAAGACGATCTTTAGCTCACCTAAACCATCCCGCCTCGATAGGAGAACACCATGATGAAACGTCGATCCCTCCTTACACTCCCCTAGCAATACTGCCTCCCCTTCCACCTCCTCTTCCAGCAGTCCTTCAGTTCAACCCACTGGAATCAGTGTAAATACGGCATCCCCCTCCACTACGACATCCTCCTCCTCCTCCCCCTCCCCCTCCCGTTCCTCCCTTCCCACCCTCTCCCCTTCTTCCACCTCCTCCACCTCAGCTAGTCCCAGTTCAACCTCCACTCGCACTGGCTCCCCCACCCCCACCCCCTCCCCCACTATGTCTTTGGGCTACACTTTTTCCAACACCCCCTCCCCCTCCCGCACCCCCACACCCAGT
>CANHGF010000357.1 GCA_947460065.1 Comamonadaceae bacterium | reverse complement strand
GTTGTCTCCGACCCGGATCATGCGCACCCCGGCTGCCGATAAGCGCAGCACGATCTCGCTGGCGCCGGCATCGAGCGCGTTGTCGAGCAGCTCGCGCACCACGGAGGCGGGCCGTTCGACCACCTCGCCAGCGGCGATCTGGCTGATCAGCTCATCGGGCAGTTCACGGATAGGTCGGCGGGGAGGGAGGGCGGTGTCTGGCACGCGCGGATTGTAGGTCTGGGCTTGTGGAGCCGAGGTCGGCCCTCCCACAAGAAATCTGCCAGCCGTGGGCAGTGGTGTGGGAGACTGTTCTTTGCGGCGCTGGCAGTGGGGTGTGGGAGCGGCGCCCTCGCCGCGATGGAGCCCCGGATCATGCGCTGAGTTGAATCAAAGGCCGCATCGGGCCGAGGCGGCCCTCCTGTATGTCGACGTCTGGGGCAGCGTCTAGATATGGGTCTGGGCCGGCATGCCAGAATCGGCTCCCATGGAGCTGGTAACTTTTCTCATCGATTTCATCTTGCATGTGGACCGCTATCTCGAAGCGTTCACCCGCGACTATGGTGCCTGGGTCTATGCGCTGCTGTTTCTGATCATCTTTGTCGAGACGGGTGTGGTGCTGATGCCGTTTTTGCCGGGCGATTCGCTGCTGTTCATTGTGGGTACCTTGTGCGGAGCTCAACTGCTGAGCCTGCCCCTGGCCATGACTTTGCTCTTGGTAGCGGCGGTGTTGGGTGACCAGTGCAATTACATGATCGGGCGCTGGGTGGGGCCACGGGTTTTTGCCTGGCCCGATTCGCGCTTGTTCAATCGCGCTGCCTTCAATCAGGCGCATATGTTTTACGAGCGCTACGGCGGCATCACCATCATCATTGCGCGCTTTATGCCTTTTGTTCGTACCTTCGCGCCCTTTGTGGCGGGTGTGGCCGAGATGAACCGGTCACGCTTTTCGGCCTACAACCTGATCGGGGCCTTGCTCTGGGTGGTGGGTCTGTGCAGCGCCGGCTATGTTTTCGGCAATATGGCCTGGGTGCAGCAAAACCTGAGCAAGATCATTTGGGCTCTGATCATCGTGCCGGGCTTGATCGCGATGTTCGGCGCCTGGCGGGCGGGTCGCAAGGCGGCCTGAGGCGCGGTGCGGCCATGCACCAAGTGGGCTAGAGCGGCCGGTTGCGCGCCAGCGGCGGGTTTTTCGCAAAGTAGCGTTCGATGCCGCGCATCAAGGCCTCGGCCAGTTGCTGTTGGTAGTCGGGCTCGCGCAGTCGTAATTCTTCATCCGGGTTGCTGATAAAGGCGGTCTCCACCAGAACACTGGGAATGTCGGGCGCCTTGAGCACGGCAAATGCGGCTTGCTCTACCCTGGGTTTGTGCAACTTGCCCACCCTCGAGAGTTCGCCCAGCATGGCGCCGCCGACCTGAAGGCTGTCGTTGATCTGCGCAGTGTTGCTCATGTCCAGCAGGGTTTGGCGTAAGCCCTGGTCGCGCACCTTGAGGTTGACCCCGCCGACCGCATCGGCCGAATTCTCCTTGTCGGCCAGCCAGCGTGCGGCGCTGCTGCTGGCTCCTCGCTCGCTGAGCACAAAAACGCTCGCGCCTTGCGGCCGGGGGGTAAAAAACGCATCGGCATGGATGCTGATTAACAGGTCGGCCTGCACCCGTCGCGCCTTTTGCACCCGCACATGCAGGGGCACAAAGTAATCGGCGTCGCGGGTCAGCACCGCCCGCATATGAGGCCGGGCGTTGATGCGCTCGCGCAGCAGCAGGGCGATTTGCAGCACCACATCTTTTTCTAGGGTACCGCCCGGACCGATGGCTCCCGGGTCTTCACCACCGTGACCGGGGTCGAGCGCTACGATGATCAATCTGTCGCTGGCCGGTTGCCGCGCCGAGGCCGCTTTTGGCGCAGGCTCAGGTGCAGCTTGTGGTGGGGTCGGCGACGCTGAACCGCTGGCGCGGCGATCGCGCTCGGCGATCAACTCACCCAGGGGATCGACCGGGACGGCGGTCCCGGGTTTGGCGCTGCTGGTGGCTGGGCCCTGGCGCTGCTGCAGATCAGCGATCAGCGCCTCCAGAGGGTCCGGGGGCTTGCTGGGATACAGGTCGAGTACCAGCCGGTGGCGGTAGCCAGCGATCGGCTTGAGGCTGAACACCTGGGACGACACCGCCTGCTTGAGTTCAATCACCAGCCGCAGGCCCTGCGCGCCTTGTAAGCTATTTGGGCTGATGCGGATGGCGGCGATGTTGGGGTCGTCGATGCGGACCTTGCCCACAAGCTCCTCCAGGCCCGCTTGCAGTTGCAGGCCCTCGATGTCCAGCAGCAAGCGGCTTGGATCGGCCGATGGGCTGGGGCTGGCCTTGAGCAGTTCGTCGGACTCCAGCGTCAGCCGGGTGTAGTCCTTGGCAGGCCACAGTCGTACCGCCAGGATTTGCGCTGCGCTGGCGATCTGGCCTGCGCCCAGCCACAGCACCAGGCTGCTGGCCTGCAGCCATTGCCTGCGGTTGGAGCTGGGATAGCTCATGTCAGGCTACTTGCCAGCTGCCAACCGGTAGGGCTGCCCGGCTGAAGGCGCAGTTGGCGCGGCGCCGCTTGATCATCTTCGCTCGGCAGGCTGCTGATGAAGAGTTTGAGGTCGGCCGGCGGCAGATGGCCGGCTGCCCGCTCGGGCCACTCCACCAATTTCAGGCCCGGGCCGGCAAACAGATCGCGCAGCCCCGCTTCCTCCCATTCCTCGGGGGTGTTGAAGCGGTAAAAGTCCAGGTGCGAGAGCGGGATCGCACCGAGCTGATAGCTTTCCAAAATACCGTAGGTGGGGCTTTTGATGCGGCCCTGCACGCCCAGGGCCCTCAGCAGGTAACGCGCAAAGGTGGTCTTACCGGCGCCCAAATCTCCGTGCAATTCGATCAAGGCATGGCCGGGATCGGGCAGGGCGAGCAGCGCCTGGGCCAGTTTTTTGGCAAAAGCCTCGGTATCGGCCTCGGTGGCCCAGGCGGTGCTTCCTAAAATGGCGCGATGGTCTGTGACGCTCATCAACTCGTGTCTTTGGTCCGGGTTTGGGCCCGCGAGCTGGGATTCTCGCAAATCGGGGTCGCCGGTGTAGACCTGGCCTCGGCCGAACCCGGGCTTGCCGCCTGGCTGGCTGCCGGTTTTCATGGGCAGATGGACTACATGGCCCGCCATGGCCTCAAGCGTGCACGTCCGGCCGAACTGGTGCCGGGCACGGTCAGCGTGATCACGGCCCGCATGGACTACCTGCCCCGGCAGACGCCAGACAACTGGTCTGAGCAGGAACTGGCTCGGCTCAGACAGAGCGGCGAGGCGGTGGTGTCGGTCTATGCCCGAGGCCGCGACTACCACCGGGTGCTGCGCGCGCGCCTGGCCCAGCTCGGTCAGCGCATCGCCCAGGAGGTTCAGGGCCTGGGTCACCGGGCCTTCACCGATTCGGCGCCGGTGCTCGAGGCCGAACTGGCCAGCCGCAGCGGCCTGGGCTGGCGCGGCAAGCACACCCTGGTG
>CANHGF010000356.1 GCA_947460065.1 Comamonadaceae bacterium | reverse complement strand
TGACCAGCTTGCGCGAGCGGGCCTTTGTCGCCAGCAGCTGCGCTTGCAATGCCTCGGCTTTGTCCCAGGCCGGCGCCAAGTCGACAGCGATCGGTGCGCCAGGGAGCCAGAAGCTCGAAATCTGCAGGACCGCCGGGCCGCTCAGGCCGCGGTGGGTAAAGAGGAGGTCCTCGTCAAACACCTGCCGGCCTTTTTTGCCCGCCACCGGGGTGCTGATGCGCACTGGCAGGGCCAGGCCCGTCAGGCTGCTGTAGGGCGCCCAGGGGCTGCCTTCGAACACCAGGGGCACCAGGGCTGGCCGTGGCTCAACCAGCCGCAGGTCGAACTGGCGCGCGATGCGGTAGCCCCAGTCGGTGGCGCCGATCTTTGGAATGGACAGGCCGCCGGTGGCGATCACCAGTTGCGCCGCTTCTACCGGTCCGCGCTCGGTCTGCAAGCGGTAGCGACCCAGGCTGTGTTCGACGGAGCCGACCGCGCAGGGCTGCCAGCGGTCTACCTGGCCCGCCTCGCACAGGGCCAGCAGCATGGTGATGATGTCTTCGGCCGATCGGTCACAAAACAGCTGGCCCTTGTGCTTTTCATGGAAGGCGATGCGGTGCTCACGCACCAGGTCGATGAAGTCCTCCGGCGTGTAGCGCGAGAGCGCCGAGCGGCAGAAGTGGGGGTTTTCGCCCAGAAACTGTAGGGCGCTGGTACCGGTATTGGTGAAGTTGCAGCGCCCGCCACCGGAGATCCGGATTTTTTCGGCCACCTTGGCGCTGTGATCGATCAGCAGCACCCGCAGCCCGAGCCGGCCGGCCTGAGCGGCGCAAAACAGCCCGGCCGCGCCGGCGCCGACGATGACCACGTCAAAAGCTTGCATGGCGGGCAGTGTAGGCGTCAGCCCTTGCCCCCGGCTGGGGCAGGCTTGCGGTCGGCTCCTGGCCGCCGGGTGCGTGAAAGTGACTCGTCCGTGAAATTACGTATCGGTAGGCCTGGGAAATCCCGAAGTTCCAGTCGCACGGACTTGATCGGCTGCTGTTACATTGCTAAGTTGTTCAATTGTTGCCGGCGCAATCTTCCTTCAGGAAGGGTGTCGGCCTAGCTCCAAGGCGTAGAGATGGCTTCCAAATCCGTGGTTCGGGCCCTGTCCTTGATCCTGATTGTTGTCGCAGGCGGTGGCGCCTGGTGGTACCAGAACCGTGGTCAGCAAAGCCCTGCCGGCGCCGCGCCGGTGGCAGCGGGCCCGACAGGCGCGGCTTCAGGTCCGGCTGCGGCGGGTGGCCCTGGCGGTGGTGGCGGTGGTGGCGGCGGGGGCGGCAAGCCTGCGGTCGAAGTGGCCAAGGTGGAACAGGCCAAGCTGGTCGACGAGGCGCAGGCCACAGGCAGCCTGCGTTCGCGCCAGAACATCATGGTCAGGCCCGAGGTGAGCGGGCGCATCACTCAGGTCAATTTCCGCGATGGTCAAAAGGTCAGCCGCGGGCAGTTGCTGATCCAGCTCGACGACCAGCTTGCGCAGGCCCAGGTCAAGCAGGCCGAGGCGGAACTGTCGATCGCCCAAGTTAACTTCAACCGCAACAAGGAATTGGTGGAGCAAAACTTCATCAGTCGGCGGACCGTGGATGAAAGTGGTGCCAGCCTGGAAGTGGCTCAGGCCAAGCTGGCTCTGGCCAAGGCCACTGCAGACCGGCTCAAGATTCTGGCGCCCTTCGATGGCACCGTGGGCATTCGCTCGATCAACCTGGGTGACTACCTGAAAGACGGCGCTGATGTGGTGAATCTGGAAGACATGGACGCGGTCTATGTGGACTACCGGCTGCCCGAGCGCTACCAGACCCAGCTCAAGCCCGGTTTGCGGGCGCAGGTGGAGATTGACGCCTTGCCGGGACGCAAGTTCTCTGCAGTGGTGCAGGCCATCGACCCTCTGATTGACGCCAATGGTCGCTCGCTGGGCGTGCGCGCTTGTATCGACAACCGCCGCATGCAACTGCGCCCGGGTATGTTTGCCCGGGTGGCAACCACCTTCGGTACCCGGGAACAAGCGCGGGTGGTGCCGGAGGAGGCCATCGTGCCCCAAGGTCCTCGGCTGTTCGTGATTCGCTTGGTTGATGGTCCAGAGGGCTTGGTGTCGCAGCGGGTGGAGGTCAAGGTCGGCATGAGGTCTCCCGGAAAGGTGGAGTTGCTCGATGGCGTGGCGGTGGGCGATACCGTGGTGGTTGCTGGTCAGCAGCGCTTGCAGCGCGACGGTACCGCGGTGCGTGTGATTGAAGGTGCCGGTCGTGGTGGTCCCGGCGGTGCCCCGGGTGGTCCAGGGGCTGCTCCGGGGGCGGCGCCTTCGGGAGCCGGCCCGGCCGCTGGCGGTCCCGGTCGTCCACCGGCAGGTCGTCCAGCGGCCAATCTGCCGCCCTTGCAGGGTCTGGATCCCTGCCTGGTGGCCCTCGACGGGTCAGGCCGCGGGGCGGCTCGCCCGGCAGGCCCTGCCGCCACCCCTGCCGCTCCTGCCGCAGTTCCTGCACGCCGCACTGGCCCCGGACCGACCTGAGTCGGGTGTTTCGGTCCTCAGTGTTGCGCCATCTGTCGGAGCCTTCACCGTCTCAGCAATAGGAAACCTCCACCATGCTTTTGCCTGAAATTTCCATACGGCGGCCGGTTTTTGCGACGGTGCTGTCCCTGCTGGTCGTGCTGATCGGGGCGGTCAGCTTCAACAAGCTGTCGGTTCGTGAGTATCCGAAGATCGACGAGCCGGTGGTCACCGTCACCGTCAGATACCCGGGCGCGTCGGCCGAGGTGGTCGAAAGCCAGGTGTCCAAGCCGCTGGAAGACTCGATCGCTGGAATTGATGCGGTCGATGTGATCACCTCGATCAGCCGGGCCGAGCAGAGTCAGATTTCTGTGCGTTTCAGGCTGGAAAAGGACGCCGATGCGGCTGCCGCCGAGGTGCGTGACCGTACCGCGCGGGTGCGTAACCGTCTGCCACTGTCTATTGATGAGCCGGTCATTGCGAAGGTGGAGGCCGACGCCTTTCCGGTGATCTGGCTGGCCTTTAGCAGTGATGTGCTCAATCCGCTGCAGATCAACGACCTGGTGAACCGGGTGGTCAAGCCGCGCCTGCAGACCGTCACGGGAGTAGCGGATGTCCGTATTTTCGGCGAGCGCAAGTACGCGATGCGGGTTTGGTTGGATCCCGATCGTATGGCCGGCTACCGTCTGACCACGCAGGATATTGAAGATGCGGTGCGTCGCAACAACCTGGATGTCCCGGCCGGGCGCATCGAGTCCACCCAGCGTGAGTTCAGCGTCACCTCGCAGACCGACCTGAACCGCCCAGGGCAGTTTGGCGACATCGTGGTGCGTGTGGTCAATGGCTTTCCGGTCAAGCTGCGCGATGTGGCTCGCATTGAGGAAGGTCCGGCCGATACCCGCAGCACCGCGCGTCTGAATGGACGGCTGGCGATCTCGGCGGGTGTGATCCGCCAGGCTACTGCCAATCCCTTGCAGTTGGCCCAGGGCGTTCGTGACATGCTCCCCAAGCTCAAGGCCGAC
>CANHGF010000355.1 GCA_947460065.1 Comamonadaceae bacterium | reverse complement strand
TGTCATGCTCGACGACCACCACGGTGTGCTTCTTCTCGAGCTGCAGGCAGAGCTCGGCGGTCTTGTCGGTCTCGGCGTCGGTCATGCCGGCCACAGGCTCGTCGAGCAGCAGCAGCCTAGGGTCTTGCATCAGCAGCATGCCAATTTCAAGCCACTGCTTTTGGCCGTGGCTGAGCGTGCCGGCCTGGCGCGTGAGATCGCGCGCCAGGTGGATGGTGTGCAGCACTTCGGCCAGGCGGTCGCTTTGTTCGCTGCCCAGCCTGAAGAACATGGACGAGGCCACGCCTTTGTGGGTCTTGAGCGCCAGTTCCAGGTTTTCAAACACCGTCAGGTGTTCAAACACGGTGGGCTTTTGGAATTTACGGCCTATGCCCATCTGAGCGATGTCGGCTTCGCGGTAGCGCAGCAGGTCGATGGTGCTGCCAAAAAACACGCTGCCTTCATCCGGGCGGGTCTTGCCGGTGATGATGTCCATCATCGTGGTCTTGCCCGCGCCGTTGGGGCCGATGATGCAGCGCAACTCGCCAGCGGCAATGTCCAGGCTGAGTTTGTTGATGGCCTTGAAGCCGTCGAAACTCACGCTCACGTCTTCCAGGTAGAGGATGGCGCCGTGTGTGGTGTCTACCTCGCCGTCCTTCGAAATGCGGGCAAAGCCAGAGCTGCGCCCGCCCGAGGCGGTTTGGCCGGCCACCTTGCGCTCGACATGTTCGGCCAGCCGCTGTGCGCCCAGGTCTTGCAGGTCGGGCGTCATCTCAGCGCCCCTTCCTGAAGTCGCGCAGCGCCCTGAGCAGCGAGCCCGGATCGCGCAGCACACCGACGATGCCTGCCGGCAGAAACAGGGTGACCGCGATGAACAGGGCGCCCAGGAAGTAGAGCCAGAATTCGGGCGCGCTGACCGTCAGCCAGCTTTTGGCACCGTTGACCACAAAGGCGCCGATGATGGGGCCGATCAGCGTGCCCCGCCCACCGACCGCCGCCCAGATCGCCATCTCGATGGATTGGGCCGGACTCATC
Organism: Comamonadaceae bacterium; assembly: GCA_947460065.1. Taxonomy (GTDB): domain Bacteria; phylum Pseudomonadota; class Gammaproteobacteria; order Burkholderiales; family Burkholderiaceae_C; genus Polaromonas. Next base: position 2,515 of record CANHGF010000355.1, on the reverse strand, counting down.
TCGCTGGGGTTGATAATGCCCACCTGCGGCACATAGAGGGCGCCGGCCACGCCGCACATCATGGCCGAGATCACCCATATGCTCAGCTTGTAGCCGATGGGGTTGTAGCCGCTGAACATGACACGCCCTTCGGCGTCGCGGATGGCCTGCAGGACCCGGCCGAACTTGCTGCTCACCAGATAGCGCGCCAGCAGGAAAAAGCCCAGCAAGGTCAAGCCGGTCATCACAAACAGCACCATGCGCATGGACGGCGTTGCCAGCGGCATACCCAAAATGCGCTTGAAGTCGGTAAAGCCGTTGTTGCCGCCAAAGCCGGTTTCATTGCGGAAAAACAGCAGCATCGCGGCAAAGGTCATGGCTTGGGTGATGATGGAAAAGTACACCCCTTTGATGCGCGAGCGGAAGGCAAAGTAGCCAAACACAAAGGCCAGCAGCCCAGGTACCAGCACGACGAGCGCCAGCGTGGCCACAAAGCTGTCGCTCAGGGCCCAGTGCCAGGGCAACTCTTTCCAGTCCAGAAAGACCATGAAGTCGGGCAGATCGCTCTTGTAGTTGCCGTCGCGGCCGATCTGGCGCATCAGGTACATGCCCATCATGTAAGCACCGAGCGCAAAGAACAGCCCGTGGCCCAGGCTGAGAATGCCGGTATAGCCCCAGATCAGGTCCATGGCCAGGGCGCAGATTGCGTAGCACATGATCTTGCCCAGCAGCGCCACCATGTAGTCGCTCAGGTGAAAGAAGCTGCCGGCCGGCACCATCAAAGTGAGGAAGGGGGCAATGGCGCACACCACCACCAGGGCCAACAGAAATACGGCCCATCCGCTGCGCGTTAGCAGCGCCTGTGGCTTGGGCAGTTGGAGGACGGGGTCTTGCATATCAGGCCTCGGCGCTGCGACCCTTCATCGCAAAAATGCCCTGCGGACGCTTTTGGATGAAGACGATGATGAGCACCAGTACGGAGATCTTGGCCAGCACAGCGCCGGTCCAGCCCTCCAGGAATTTGTTGAGCACGCCCAGGCCCAGCGCAGCATAGACCGTGCCGGCCAATTGGCCGACGCCGCCGACCACCACCACCATAAAGGCATCCACGATATAGGCTTGCCCGAGGTCGGGCCCGACGTTGCCGATCTGGCTGAGTGCGCAGCCGGCCAAGCCCGCGATGCCCGAGCCCAGGGCGAAGGCATAGGTATCGACCCGGGCGGTATTGACACCCATGCAGGCGGCAATCGGCCGGTTCTGGGTGACGCCGCGCACAAACAGGCCCAGCCGAGTGCGGCTGATCAGAAAAGCCATGCCGGCGAGCACCGCCATCGCAAAAGCGACGATGAGAATGCGGTTCCAGGGCAGCTGCAGGTTGTCCATGAGTTGCACGCCGCCGCTCATCCAGCTTGGGTTTTCCACGCCGACGTTTTGCGCGCCAAACAGGCTGCGCACCGCTTGTTGAAGGACCAGGCTGATCCCCCAGGTCGCAAGCAAGGTCTCCAGCGGGCGACCGTAGAGAAAGCGGATCACGCTGCGCTCGAGCGCAGCGCCGACCAAGGCCGCCGACAGGAAGGCCACCGGCAGGGCGGCCAGCAAGTACCAGTCAAAAGCGCCGGGGAAGAATGTGCGGAACACACCCTGCACCACAAAGGTGGCATAGGCGCCGATCATCATCAGCTCGCCGTGGGCCATGTTGATCACGCCCATCAGCCCATAGGTGATGGCCAAGCCCAGGGCGACCAGCAGGAGGATGGAGCCCAGGCTGATGCCCGAGAAAATGGCGCCGAGGCGATCGCCCCAGACCAGGCTTGCTTCTACAGAGCCGAGCGCCGCCTGCAAGGCGGATTTGACCTGGGGATCCTCCTCAAGTTTCAGGCGATCGAGCAGCACGGTTTTGGTGCCGGGGTTGCGGCTGCTGCCCAATTGCCGCGCTGCCTCCAGGCGCTGGACGCGATCGTCACTGCCCAAAATCATGCTGGCGCGCACCAAGCCGAGTTGCGCCTTGAGGGTGGCATCGGTCTCGGCTGCCAGGGCCTTGTCGAGCAGGGGAAGCTTGTTCAAGTCTGCCTCGCCCTGCAAGGCCTTGATGGCCTGACGGCGAACCTGAATCTCAGGCGATAGCAGCTTGAGCGCGGCCAGCGCGCTGTCTATTTCTCCGCGCATGCGGTTGTTGCTGACCACATCTTCAGCGCTATCGGGCAGGGGCAGCTCGGCGCCGGTGACCGGGTCGCTGGCTTTGCCGTCACGCACGATGAAGACTTTGCCATCGGCGACCTTGACCGCATCGTCCGACAGCGCTTGCAGGAAGGCAGCGGTTTTGCTGTCAGCGGTGGCCACCGCCTTGGTCAGTGCCTCAATGCGAGCATCTGACTCACCGCTGGCGATGGCCAGCGCTTGCTCCGGGGTCAGGGCCCATGCCGGTCCGCTGTTCAGGGATCCGCACACCAGGAGCAGGGCCAACAGGAAATGAAATATCTTGATCATAGGGACAGGCCGAGTGTGCGACTCCACCAGTCATTCAATCGTTGGTGGG
>CANHGF010000354.1 GCA_947460065.1 Comamonadaceae bacterium | reverse complement strand
GCGGCCGTGTTGGGCACGATGCCGTTGAAGTTGGAGGCACCGCTGGAGACGATGTCGATGGTGCCGCCGCGGGTGCCGTTGATCATGGCCGCGTCGTTGCCCAACTGGTTGGCCGGGAAGACGGTGATCTCCACATCGCCGTTGGTGCGCTGCTTGACCAACTCGGCCAATTTCATGGCCGCCGCATGCTGGCCGTCGGTGGCGTTGACCGCATGGCCCATCTTCAGGTTGAACTTGGCGGCCAGGGCGCTGGAGCCAACGGCCGTCATGAGGCAGGCGATCAAGATACGGGAAAGTTTCATGGGGGTCTCCTGGTTATAAAAGGACGGGGGAATCAATCGGTGGGCAATGCGTATTCGTCCGCACTGAAGACGGTGTGAAACACGGTGCCATCGAACATGGCGATCAGCGCCTTGGACACCTCTTTGCTTTCCAGGCGCACTGGTGAGGCCAGGGCCATCTCGATGGCTTCACGGCTTGGATAGCGCACCGACAGCACCATGCCAAAGTGCGGCTGGCTCACATCGCTCTCGACCTGCCTGAGCACCCGCACTTCCTGCGCGCCGGGAAAGCGGGTCCACAGCGGAACCAGCTTGTCCCGGATGTATTGGTTGAAGGCCTGCTCTTGGCCTGGCCGGACTTGTCCCTGAAAAAATGCGCAGCGTATGAACATCGGGTTCCTCGGTGGATAGATTCAAATGCTGGCCGGCAGACCGGGCTGGATCTGCAAGGCCACCAGGGCCTCGTCGACCAACTGGCTGACCGGCTCGGTGATGGGCAGAGTGATCACATCGATCTCTTCGGCAGTGGGCCGTTCGAGCGTGCGAAATTGGCTTTCGAGCATCTGTGGCTGCATATAGTGGCCGGCTCGCCGTGCCATGCGCTGGCTGATTAACTCGAAGTGGCCCTCAAGAAAAACAAAATGCACCTCACCGGCTTGCGCACGGATGCGGTCGCGGTAGATGCGCCGCAGGGCAGAGCAGGCCACCACCCGCCCTGGCGGGCCGCTTGCTGCGAGGTAGGCGCCGATGCGATCGAGCCAGGGCCAGCGATCGGCATCTTCCAAGGCAATGCCGGCGCGCATCTTGGCCACGCTCTCAGGCAGGTGCAGGTCATCGCCGTCCATCACCTGAAGACCCAGGCGCTCGCCCAAGGCCATGCTCAGCGTGGACTTGCCGCTGCCCGACACGCCCATGATGACCAGGCGCAGTGGCGCTTTCAGATCGCGCATATCAGTGCGTGCCGGCCGCCGCCCACTCGGGCACCGGCGTGAGCAGCGCTTGGCCTTCGATGGCGGCGCGCATGTTGGCAAAGGCCAAGTCGGCCATGGCCTGCCGGGTCTGAGCGGTGGCGCTGGCCATGTGCGGGGTCAGCACCACCTGCGGCAGGGTCCACAGGGCCGAGGGCACGCGTGGTTCGTCGGCAAACACATCGAGCCCGGCGCCGGCGATGGTGCCTTGTTCCAGGGCCTCGATCAGGGCCTGTTCGTCGACCACACTGCCGCGGGCCACATTGATCAGGAAGCCTTGGGGTCCCAGGGCCTGCAGCACCTGAGCATTGATCAGGTGCCGCGTGCCTGCGCCACCGGGGGTGATGACCACCAGGAAGTCGGACTGGCTGGCCAGGCTGGCGGCGTCGGGGAAATAGCGGTAGGTCAACTCAGTCTTGGGCGAACGTGCGGTGTAGGCAATCGACATGCCGAAGGCCTGTGCCCGCTGCGCAATGGCCTGGCCGATGCGACCCATGCCCACGATGCCCATTCTCGCCCCCGAGACCTTGCGGCCCAGGGCCAGAGGGCCTTCGGGCCAGCGGCCGGCTCGCACGAACTGGTCAGCCAGAGCGATCTGCCGGCCGACGGCCAGCACCAGGCCCATGGCCAGGTCGGCCACGTCGTCGGTCAGCACGCCAGGTGTATGGGTCACCGGGATGCCCTGCTCGATGGCGGCTGCCACATCGACACCGTCATAGCCGACGCCAAAGACGGACACCACGCGGGCCTTGGGCAGTTGCCGCAGCAAGCTGCCGGGCACCAGCGCCTCGCCCGTGCCGGCCACGCCCACGATACGCGGCGCAAGTGCCTCGAAGGCCTGGGGATCGGTCTCGTGGGTGCGGTCGTGAACCGTGTAAAGGCTGTCAAGGGCCTGGCGGTAGAAGGGGTGCAACTTGGCAACCGCCAGCACATCGGGTCTGGACACGAACTCGCTCCTGAAAAAATTGGGACAGCGCTATCCCCTGCGGCATTCGGACGCACCGAACAGCATGCATTCAAGGCGCCACCGGAAAGACTTTCATTGACAAACCCCTGAAAGTCATCGGGTCAGGGGTCGCCAACAATCTTGGACAGCGCTATCCTAGCGATCTGCGAACCCATTCCCACTGAGGGCTAACCCTTGCCCCTAGATCGTCCACCACCAGCGACGCGCCACCGCGCCACCGGCCGGGTCACTCTCAGCGATGTGGCCCGTGCTGCTGGCGTGAGCGCCAGCACGGCCTCGCGGGCCTTGCGCGGCGAGCGGGCGGTCGCCCCCGACTTGATCGCCCAGGTGCAGGCGGCCGCCCAACGCCTGGCCTATGTGCCTGACCCGGCCGCACGCGCACTGGCCTCGCGCCGCAGCGACCATGTGGCGGTGTTGATCCCGCTGCTGTCCAACACCTTGTTCGTTGATTTGCTCGAGGCCGCGCAGAAGACACTGCGGGCCCAGGGCTACCAAACGCTGATGGGCGTGACCCACTACGACCGCCAGGAGGAAGAACAGCTGTTGCGCGAGCTCTTGCTGCATCGGCCGGCCGGCTTGTTGATCACCGGGCGCGATCACAGCCAGGCCAGCCTGGAACTGATGGCCGGCAGCCGGGTGCCTTGTGTGCATCTGATGGATCTGGCCGAACCTGGTGGAGCGATGCCCACTTACAGCGTGGGCTTCGACCAGGCCGAAGCCGGCGCAGAGCTGACCCGCCACCTGCTGCGCAAGGGCTACCGAAGGGTGGCTTTTGCTGCCGCCCAGCTTGATGCCCGGGTGATGCAGCGCATGAGCGGATGGCGCAGCGCGATGCAGGCCGCCGGGGTGTACGAGGCCACGCTGGAATGGCTGAACCCCGCCGCCTCCTCCTTGGCACTGGGCGGGCAGATGTTCGAGCAGATCGTGCAGCAGCGGCCCGCGGTCGATGCGATCTTTTTCTGCAACGACGACCTGGCTCAGGGCGCGCTGCTCACCGCCTTGCGCCGGGGTATCCAGGTGCCCGAGCAGGTGGCCATCGTCGGCTTCAATGACCTGACCGGCAGTGACCAGACCCTGCCGGCCCTGACCACGGTTCGCACCCCCCGCGCCCGCATCGGCGAGGCGGCGGCGCAAATGCTGCTCGTTTTGATCAAGGGTCAGACGCCTGCGCAGGCGCAGGTGGACCTGGGCTTCGAGCTGGTCGAGCGGGCCAGCGCCTGAGCCGTACGCTCAATGGAGCCGGTTGATCAGCAGCCGGCCCTGGCTCAAACGGGCGATGTTGTCCGCCAGGGTCTGCTGCCGGCGCCTGAGGGTGCCATG
>CANHGF010000353.1 GCA_947460065.1 Comamonadaceae bacterium | reverse complement strand
ACCAGCACCGTCAGCCGCAACGAGGCGGGCGAGGGTGCGGCCGTGGCGCACAGCCTTGCTGCGTCCTACCAGCGGCCCTTTCTGGCCCATGCCTCCATTGCACCTTCCTGCGCGGTGGCCACCTACACCCCGGGTCAGCCCACGCAGCTTGAGGTCTGGAGCCATACCCAGGGCGTGTTCAATCTGCGCGCCGATCTGGCCACCATGCTGGGTCTGCCGCCCGAGGCGGTACGGGTGCGCCATGCCGATGGTGCCGGCTGCTATGGGCACAACGGTGCCGACGATGTGGCCGGCGACGCCGCCCTGTTGGCGCGCGCGGTGCCGGGGCGACCGGTGCGGCTGCAGTGGAGCCGCGAGGATGAGCTCAGCTGCGCGCCGGTGGGGGCAGCCATGGTCGCCGATTTGCAGGCCGATCTGGATGACCAAGGCCGCATCAGCCGCTGGCAGCATCAGGTCTGGTCGACCGGGCACAGTATGCGGCCTGGCCGCAGTCCGATTCCGGTGCTGCGCGCCGCTTCCATGATCGAGCCGCCGTTTGAGCGCCAGGTGGCGATCAACATGCCGCTGGCCGTTGGTGGCGGGGCTGAGCGCAATGCGGTTGCGCTCTATGACTTCGCCAGCCACGAGGTGCTCAGCCACCGCGCGCTGCGCATGCCGATCCGCACCTCATCGCTGCGCTCGCTCGGGGCCCACCTTAATGTGTTTGCGGCCGAGAGCTTCATGGACGAATTGGCCGAGCTGGCCGGCACCGATCCTTTGACTTTCCGTCTTCGCCACCTCAGCGATGAGCGCGCCCGCGCGGTGCTTGAACGCGCCGCCGCCCTGGCCGGCTGGAGCCCGGATGGAGCCGGCGAGGGCCGTGGCTGGGGTCTGGGCCTGACCCGCTACAAGAACACCGGCGCCTGGTGCGCAGCCGTCGCACGGGTCGATTTGCGCGAGCGTTTTACGATTGAGCAGATGCAGTTGGTGGTCGATGCCGGGCGGCTGGTTAATCCGGATGGGGCGCGCAACCAGGTGGAGGGCGGCGCCATTCAGACGCTGAGCTGGGTCACCCGCGAGCAGGTGGTGTTTGACCGCACCCGCATCACCTCGAACAGCTGGGACAGCTATCCGATTTTGAAGTTTTCCGAAGTGCCGCCTGTGACGGTGCAATTCATAGACCGGCCCGAGCAGCCCAGCCTGGGCGTGGGCGAGGCCAGCCACGGCCCGGTGGCTGCAGCCCTTGCCAATGCGGTGTATGCCGCCGTTGGCGTGCGCATGCGCAGCATGCCGATCAACGCTGAGACCGTTGCCCGCGCTGCGCTGGCATCCTGATTTGTCTGGAGACTCCATGAACACCTTGCGTGTGAATATTTTCAACACCTCGAGCAATTTGCCCTTGCTGGCCGGCTTGCAGGCGGGCGACTTTGCTGAGCAGGGCTTGAACATCGAGGTGCAGCACACGCCCAATTCCGACGAGCAGCGCGCGGGCCTGCCGGCGGGCCGCTTCGAGATCGCACATGCAGCGGTGGACAACGCGGTGGCCCTGATCGAGTCGGGCGCCGACGCGGTCATCGTCTGTGGCGGCGATGCTGGTCTCAATGACTTCATCGTGCGCCCTGAAATCGGCAGCTTTGAGGACCTGCGCGGCAAGCTGCTGGCGGTCGATGCGCCCAACACCGCCTACGCGCTGGCGGCCAAAAAGATCCTCAAAGACCGCGGCTTGCTCGAAGGCCGCGACTATCAGATCAAGCTGGCCGGCGGCACCGGGCCGCGTGCGGCGGCCATGGCCAGCGATCCGGATCTGGCCTGCGGCATGATCAACCCGCCCTTTAACTTCAAGCTGCGGGCCCAGGGCCTCAAGAGTCTGGGCAGCCAGTACGATTTGCTGGGCCCGTATCAGGCCACTGGCGCCTATGTGATGCGGGCCTGGGCGCAGGCCCATGGCGATCTGCTGCGCCGCTATCTGACGGCCTACATCCGCGGTCAGCGCCGGGTAATGGACCGAGCCAACGAAAGCGCGATGATCGACCTGCTCGGCGCCAACTTCAAGCTCGAAGGCCAGGCCGCCCGCAACACCTATGAGGCCTTGCTCACCGCGGGCTCGGGCCTGGCGCCCGATGCCGCTTTCAGCCGCGAGGGTTTTGTCCGTGTGCTCTCGATCCGCGCCGAGATGGAGGGCATGTGGGGCGGGGTGCCACCGGCGCCCGAGCGCTACCTGGACCTGAGCGCCTACGAGCAAGCCCAAGCCCAGGCTTGAGACCGGAGACCACCATGAGCACGTCCCCCCAGCGCCTGCCCTATGTGGAGGCCGCGGCGATTGCCGACCCGGCGATGCGCGCCGAATTTGAGCGCGCCGCCCGCGAGGGTGCGCCGCGCCCCGAGAGCCACGCCATCCGTGCCCACGTGCCGGCGGTGTTCTGGTCTTTTGCCAACGCCTGGAACGATACCTTCGTCAACGGCGTGTGTGACCATGCGCTCAAGGAGCTGTGCCGGCTCTATGTCTCGCAGGCGGTCAACTGTAATTACTGCGGCAACCAGCGCTCGCTCAAGGCGCAGGCCCAAGGCCTGGTGGAAGACGATGTGCGCGATTTGCTCGAATTCGAAAAGTCGGCCCGCTTCGACGAGCGTCAAAAAGCGGCCTTGCGCTTGGCTGAGGCCATGACCTGGGGTCTGGATTCCACCGACGCGATGTGGCAAGCCTTGCGCGCGCATCTGGAGGTGCCGCAGATTGTGGAACTAGGCTTTTTCATCGGCCTGACCATGGGCCAGCAGCGCTGGAACAGGCTGCTCAATTTGCAGCACGGCAGCTTCATGGGCGGCACCACGGGGGGCTTGGCCCCTGCAGCTACAGCCGCTGCCGCGCAAGCGGCGAAAAAGGCCGCCTGAGCATGGCCCGCATTCACTTTCTGGGCGTGGGCAAGATGGGCCTACCCATGGCCACCCATCTTCAAGCGGCTGGCCATGCGCTCACGGTGAGCGACCCCAGCGCCGAGCGGCTTGCCCTGGCGCGCAGCGCTGATCTGGCGGTGGCCGAGCCCGGCGCGCTGGCGCAGGCCGAGTTTGTGTTTTCCTCTCTGCCTCATGACGCGGCCTTGCAGGCGGTGGGCGAGCAGGTCGCTCAAAGCGCCAGCGCCGGCGCTGTTTATGTCGATACCAGCACCGTATCGCTGGCGGCATCGTCTCGGGTGGCCGATCTGTGCTGTGCGCGCGGCATTGCTTATTTGCGCACCACGGTATCGGGCAATAACAAGATGGCCGAGGCCGCGCAGTTGACCGTCATGGCCTCTGGTCCGCGCGCCGCTTATGAGCGCTGCGAGCCACTGTTGGCTTGCTGGGGGCCGCAGCGTTTTTACCTGGGCGATGCCGAGCAGGCCAGGCTGATGAAGCTGGTGGTCAACCTCTTGATCGCGCAGACCAGCGCCATGCTCGCCGAGGGTTTGACGCTAGGCCGCAAGGGCGGCCTCGATTGGCAGGACATGTGGCAGGTGCTGGGCGCCAGCGCGGTGGGCTCGCCGATTCTCAGGGCCAAAGCTGTGCAACTGAGTCAGCGCGACTT
>CANHGF010000352.1 GCA_947460065.1 Comamonadaceae bacterium | reverse complement strand
GTCAGGCCCACGATGCGGGTTTGCGACAAGGCTTCATCCAAACGCGCCAGCGCTTGCTCACGCGTGTCGCCGTGCACGATGAGCTTGGCCACCATCGAGTCATAAAACGGGCTGATGGTGTCGCCCTCACGCACGCCGTCGTCGATACGCACCGAGCCTCTTTCAAAGCTGCTGGCTTGCGGCTTGCGATAAACCTGCAAGGTGCCAGTGGCGGGCAAGAAGTTGTTGTCGGGGTTCTCGGCGCAGATGCGCGCTTCAATGGCGTGGCCCTGGATGCGCAGCTGGTCCTGGCGCAAAGGCACCGGCTCGCCGCTGGCCACGCGCAGTTGCCACTCCACCAGGTCCAGACCGGTGATGGCCTCGGTCACCGGGTGCTCGACCTGCAGGCGGGTGTTCATTTCCATGAAGAAAAAGCGCATGGAATCAGGCTGGTCGTAGCCGGTCTGCTCGACGATGAATTCCACCGTGCCCGCGCCCACATAGCCCACCGCCTGGGCCGCAGCCACCGCCGCCTCGCCCATGCGCTTGCGCAGGTGCTCGCTCATGCCGGGGGCGGGCGCTTCCTCCAGCACTTTCTGGTGGCGGCGCTGCACCGAGCAGTCGCGCTCGTGGAGGTAGACGCAGTGGCCGTGGCTGTCGGCAAACACTTGGATCTCAATGTGGCGCGGGCGCTGCACGTATTTCTCGATCAGCACCGCGTCGTCGCCAAAGCTGTTGATCGCCTCGCGCTTGCAGCTGGCCAAGGCCTCGGCAAAGTCGGCGGCCTTGTCGACCGCGCGCATGCCCTTGCCACCGCCACCAGCGCTGGCCTTGATGAGCACGGGGTAACCGATGCGGTCGGCCTCGGCTTGCAGCAAGGCCGCGTCCTGATTGGCGCCGTGGTAGCCCGGCACCAGAGGCACACCGGCTTGATCCATCAGGCGTTTGGACTCGGCCTTCAGGCCCATGGCTGCAATCGCCGAGGCGGGCGGGCCGATGAAGACCAGCCCCGCATCGGCACAGGCCTGCGCGAATTCCTCGTTCTCGCTCAAGAAACCGTAGCCCGGATGGATGGCTTGCGCGCCCGCGGCCTGAGCCGCGTCAATGATGCGCTGCCACTGCAGGTAGCTGTCCTTGGGCGCCGAGCCGCCGATGTGCAGCGCCTCGTCGCAGGCGGCCACATGCTTGGCCTGGGCGTCGGCATCGGAATACACGGCCACGGTCTGCACGCCCAGGCGCTTGGCGGTGGCGGCCACCCTGCAAGCGATTTCGCCACGGTTGGCAATCAGGATTTTCTTGAACATCTTGGTTTCCTAGTTAGACGAGCCAGTTGGCAGGGCGCTTGCCCAGGAAGGACTGCAAGCCTTCCTTGCCCTCGCTGCTGGCGCGGATGTCGGCAATGCGGCGGGCCGTCTCGGCACGCAGCGCCTCGTTCAGGGGCTGGCCCGCCACGTCACGCACCAACTGCTTGCAGGCCCGGACCGCTGCCGGTCCATTGGCCGCCAACGCGGCCACGATCTCGGCCACCTTGGCATCCAGCGCCTCGGGCTCGCACAGCTCATGCACCATGCCCAAGGCATGGGCCTGCCCCGCACTGAAGCGCTCGGCCGTGACAAAGTAGCGCCGCGCAGCCTGCGCGCCCATGGCACGCACCACATACGGGCTGATGGTGGCTGGCGACAGACCCAGGCGGGCTTCGGACAGGCAGAAGGTGACATTGCTGCTGGCCACCAACACATCGCAGATGGCCGCCAGCCCCATTCCGCCGGCATAGCAGTCGCCGTGCACACGGCCGACCACCGGTACAGGGCATTGGTCCAGGGCCCAGAGCATGTCGGCCAGCTTTTGCGCATCGGCGCGGTTTTGCTCCCAGCTGTAATCAGCCATGGCCCGCATCCAGTTGAGGTCGGCACCGGCGCAAAAGGCCTTGCCGCGTGCGCCTAGTTGCACCACCCGCAGCTGCGGCTCGCTTGCCAACTGGGCAAAGGTTTGGGTGAGCTCGGCAATCACCTCGTCGTTGAAGGCGTTGCGCACATCGGGGCGGTTGAGCCAAACCTCGGCCACGTGGGCTGAAGGGCGGATGAGTTCGAGGGTGTTCATCGATGAAATCCTTGTTTCCGTTTTTTCGAGGGTGTGGCTTCCTTGACGGCCGCTGCCCTCACCCCTGCCCTCCCCCAGCGGGAGAGGGAGCGGGGGAGTGAGAAAAATCAGTAGCGTTTGGCCACCTCTTCGAGCATCACCTCGGTGGCGCCGCCGCCGATGGCCAGTACCCGTGCGTCGCGCCACAGGCGCTCGACCGCCGTCTCGCGGATGTAGCCCATGCCGCCGTGAAATTGCTGGCAGGTCTGCACCACCTCGTTGACCAGCTCGCCGGTCAAGGCCTTGAGCATGGAAACTTCCTGCACGATGTCATGGCCCTGCGTCACCGACCAGGCGCAGTGGTACATGAACTGGCGGGCAGCGCGGGTCTTGGCGTCCAGCATGGACAGACGCTGGCGAATGGTCTGCTGGTCCCAGAGCGTGCCGCCAAAGGCCTGACGCTGACGCACATGGTCCAGCGTGAGCTTGAGCGCCTGCTGGCAATGGCCCACGGCCATGGCGCCCAGGGCAATGCGCTCGGTCTGAAAGTTCTTCATCACCGAATAAAAGCCCTTGTGCTCCTGGCCCAGCAAATTGGCGGCCGGGATGCGAACGTTGTCGAAGACCAGCTCGGCGGTGTCGGAGCTGAGCCAGCCGGTTTTTTTCAGGGCGCGACCCACGCTAAAGCCGGGCGTGCCCTTGTCGACGATGAAGATCGACATGTCGCGCTTGCCCGGCCCGGTCTTGGCCGCCACGAAGTACACATCGGCATGCACGCCATTGGTGATGAACATCTTGGTGCCGTTGATCACCCACTCATCGCCCTCGCGGCGGGCGCTGGTGCGGATGCCGGCCACGTCCGAGCCCGCGCCCGGCTCGCTGATGCCGACCGCCGTGATCAGCTCACCCGAAGTCACGCCCGGCAGGTAGCGGGCTTTTTGTGCGGGCGTGCCCGCATGGTGCAGGTGCGGGCTGGCCATGTCGGTGTGGACCAGCACGGTGATGATGAAGCCGGCAAAGGTGGACTGCGAGAGCGCTTCGGCAAACACCAGGTTGGTCAGCGCATCGCCCTCACCGCCGCCGTACTGGCCTTCGTACATCAGGCCCAGAAGGCCCGCGCGCCCCATGCGCTGCAAGACCTCGCGCGGCACCATGCCCTGCTCTTCCCAGGCCTGGGCATGGGGCTCGACCTCCTTGGCAATGAAGCGGGCCACCTGCTCGCGCAGCAGGGCGTGTTCGGATGTGTCGTAAATGGTGGCGTTCATCATGGGCAGCTTCCTTATGGGACTCTTGTTGTTCAGTGCGACCAGGTGTTCAGATCCTCGAAGCTGCCGATGAGGTCGAAGTCCGCATCGCTGTGCAGCAGCACATGGCCATGGCTGATGCAATAGCTGGCCAGCAGCACATCAATAGGGCTGCGAATGGCGCAGCCCCGGGCGCGCAAGCGGCGGTAGAGCGCCGCGGCCGTCAATGCGTTCTCAGCGCCGCCT
>CANHGF010000351.1 GCA_947460065.1 Comamonadaceae bacterium | reverse complement strand
TACCCTGCCAGGGTTTGGGTATCGACGCGAACGCCCACACCCATGGTTGACGACACCGCCACCTTGCGCAGGTAAATACCCTTGCTCGACGCCGGCTTGGCCTTGTTCAATGCATCGACCAGTGCGGCGAGGTTGCCCTGCAGCTTGTCGTTGTCGAAGGAACGACGGCCAATGGTGCTGTGAATGATGCCGGCCTTGTCGACGCGGAACTGCACCTGACCGGCCTTGGCGTTCTTGACAGCGGTAGCCACATCAGGCGTGACGGTGCCCACCTTCGGGTTAGGCATCAAGCCGCGCGGTCCCAGCACCTGACCGAGCGTGCCCACCACGCGCATGGCGTCGGGCGAAGCAATCACGACGTCAAAATCCATCTTGCCGCCCTTGATTTCCGCAGCCAGGTCGTCCATACCGACGATGTCGGCGCCAGCGGCCTTAGCCTCTTCGGCCTTGGCACCTTGCGCGAACACGGCGACACGCTTGGTCTTGCCGGTGCCGTTGGGCAGCACCACGGCGCCACGGACCACCTGGTCGGACTTCTTGGCATCAACACCGAGCTGAACGGCCACATCGATGGACTCGTCAAACTTGGCGGTCGCGCATTCCTTGACGATCACCAGTGCATCGGACAATGGGTACAGCTTGTTGCTGTCGACCTTGCCGGCCTGGGCCTTTTGTTTCTTGGTCAGCTTGCTCATTTCACACGCCCTCCACAGTCACGCCCATCGAACGGGCCGAGCCGGCGATGGTGCGCACGGCAGCGTCCAGATCGGCGGCGGTCATGTCCTTCATCTTGGTCTTAGCGATCTCTTCGAGCTGAGCCCGGGTGATCTTGCCCACCTTGGCCGAATGCGGCGTGGACGAACCCTTGTCGAGCTTGATGGCTTTTTTGATCAAGGTCGTCGCCGGCGGCGTCTTGATGATGAAGGTAAAGCTCTTGTCCGCGAAAGCGGTGATCACCCCCGGCAGCGGCAGACCCGGCTCGACACCCTGGGTCTGGGCGTTGAAAGCCTTGCAGAACTCCATGATGTTCAGGCCGCGCTGACCCAGGGCCGGGCCAATCGGGGGGGACGGGTTGGCCTTACCAGCTGGCACTTGCAGCTTGATGAAGCCGACGATTTTCTTCGCCATTGCTTACTCCTTGCGGGTACATGCGCCAGTGAATTTCACTGGCTCCCCGGGGGTTACGCCACTCTGTTTATTGCGCGCCGAGTGGCAATGCGCGAAAACGGTTCGACGAAGGACTGGCCTTAAGTCTTTTCGATCTGGCTGAACTCGAGCTCAACCGGAGTGGCTCGCCCGAAAATCGTGACCGAGACACGCACCTTGTTCTTTTCGTAATTAACCTCTTCGACCGTGCCGTTGAAGTCGGTGAAGGGGCCATCCTTGACCCGCACATATTCGCCAGTGATGAACTCGACCTTGTGGCGCGGCTTATCACTGCCCACCTGCATCTGCTCAACGATCTTGCGAACCTCTTCTTCGGAGATAGGCGCCGGACGGTTCTTGGCGCCACCGACAAATCCGGTCACCTTATTGGTGTGCTTGACCAGGTGCCAAGTCTCGTCATCCATGACCATCTCAACGAGCACATAGCCCGGGAAGAATCGGCGCTCGGTGGTGCGCTTCTGGCCGTTCTTGATTTCCACCACCTCTTCGGTGGGAACCAGGAAGCGCCCAAATTTGCTTTGCATGGCAGCACGGTTGATGCGCTCGAGGATGTTGCGCTCAACCGCCTTTTCCATGCCGGAATAGGCATGCACCACATACCACTGCATGCCCGGCGCCGGCTGGTAAGCGTTGATGGCCGCGTTGTCGGCCTCAGTCTGGACATCAGTCATTATTTTTTCCATCCCAAGACGAGGTCATAAAGCAACCATTCCAGGGTCTTGTCGGTCAGCCACAAAAACAAGGCCATCACCACCACGAAACCAAACACATAGAGCGTCATCTGAACCGCTTCCTTGCGGGTCGGCCAAACAACCTTCTTGACTTCACGCACCGCGTCGCGGCCGAAGGCCAGCAATTGCTTGCCAGGCTCGGACAGGGCAAACACCACCACAGCCGCAATCAGGCCCGCCACCAGCGTCAGCCACTGGACGATGGGACCTTGCTTGGCAAGCAGATAAAAGCCAGCCAGCGCCGCGACCAGCAAGGCGACGGCCAGACCGATCTTGGCCTTATCGGCCGGAGTGCTAACAGTTTGGACTTCAGTAGAGGCCATGATCTGCGGCAATATCCTGTGTTTTTTCGCTGGCTGCTTCAGACACCGAAGCCCGCCGCAGCCTTGAGGACTTTCGGCGGGCTTGTTGCCACGCTATTGACGACCCGTTACCGGGTGGCAGGGGCAGTAGGAATCGAACCTACAACCTTCGGTTTTGGAGACCGACGCTCTGCCAATTGAGCTATACCCCTACTGGCTCTGCCCCGAAGGGCGTTGATCAGGCGTGGATCTTGGCCACGACGCCGGCGCCGACGGTACGGCCGCCTTCGCGGATGGCAAAACGCAGACCTTCTTCCATGGCGATCGGGGCGATCAGCTTGACGGTGATCGACACGTTGTCGCCAGGCATCACCATTTCCTTGCCCTCGGGCAGCTCAATGGCACCGGTCACGTCCGTCGTACGGAAGTAAAACTGCGGGCGGTAGTTGTTGAAGAACGGCGTGTGACGGCCACCCTCTTCCTTCGAGAGCACATAGATCTCGCCGGTAAAGTGCGTGTGCGGCTTGATCGAGCCGGGCTTGCACAGCACCTGGCCGCGCTGCACGTCTTCGCGCTTGGTGCCACGCAGCAAGATACCAACGTTGTCGCCCGCCTGACCCTGGTCCAGCAGCTTCCTGAACATCTCCACGCCGGTGCAGGTGGTCTTTTGGGTGTCGGAAATACCGACGATCTCGATCTCTTCGCCGACCTTGACCACGCCGCGCTCAATACGGCCGGTCACCACGGTGCCGCGACCGGAGATGGAGAACACGTCTTCCACAGGCATCAGGAAGGTGCCGTCAATCGCACGCTCGGGCGTAGGAATGTAGCTGTCGAGCGCATCGGCCAGCTTGAGGATGGCCTGCTCGCCCAGGGGGCCCTTGTCACCTTCCATGGCCAGCTTGGCCGAGCCATGGACGATGGGGGTGTCGTCGCCAGGGAAGTCGTACTTGCTCAGCAACTCGCGCACTTCCATCTCGACCAGCTCGAGCAGCTCGGCGTCGTCAACCATGTCGCACTTGTTGAGGAACACGATGATGTAAGGCACACCCACCTGACGGGCCAGCAGGATGTGCTCGCGGGTCTGGGGCATGGGGCCGTCAGCGGCCGAGCACACCAAAATAGCGCCGTCCATCTGGGCCGCGCCAGTGATCATGTTCTTCACATAGTCAGCGTGGCCAGGGCAGTCCACGTGGGCATAGTGGCGGTTGGCCGTCTCGTACTCGACGTGAGCGGTATTGATGGTGATGCCGCGGGCCTTTTCTTCGGGCGCAGCGTCGATCTGGTCATAGGCCTTGGCCTCGCCACCAAACTTGGCAGCCAAGATGGTGGTAATGGCCGCCGTCAGCGTGGTCTTGCCATGGTC
>CANHGF010000350.1 GCA_947460065.1 Comamonadaceae bacterium | reverse complement strand
GGCCCTGAATGACCCTGAGGTCCTCAAGCTGTGCATCCCAGGCTGCGACAAGGTCGAGGCCACTGCCGAGAATGAATACGACATCGGCATGGCGCTACGCATCGGCCCGGTCTCGGCCAAGTTCAAGGGTCACATCAGCCTGAGCGACATCGTGCCGCCGGCCAGCTACCGCATCAGCTTTGAAGGGCAGGGCGGGCCAGCCGGTTTTGGCAAGGGCAGCGCGCAGGTCAGCCTCACGCCCAATGCCGGCGGCTGTGACCTCGCCTACAGCGTCACCGCTTCCGTAGGCGGCAAGGTGGCGCAACTGGGTCAGCGCTTGATTGATGGTGCAGCGCGCTCGCTGGCCGAGGATTTTTTCCGCCGCTTTGATGAGGAAATGCAGCGCCGCCACGGCCCCGGCGAAGCTGTCCCTGCCACCCCTACCGCCCCTGTTCCTGCCCAGACGCAGGCCAGCGCCTCGGTGCTGCTGCCAGCCGTGTTGGCTGCGGGGGCTGGCGCTGCGCTCATGGTGGTGCTGCTCGGCCTGATCTGGCTTAGCCGCTGAAGGAGCCGGCCATGGAAAACCTCGACGTCATGGTGCTGCGTTCGCTGCGCGACTGGCGCGCAGCCGGCAAGCGCGCCCTGATGGCTACGGTGGTGCGCACCTGGGGCTCATCGCCTCGGCCGGTGGGCTCGATCATGGCGCTGTGCGAAGACGGCGCAGTGGTCGGCTCAGTTTCCGGCGGCTGTATTGAAGACGATCTGATCTACCAATACACCCAGGCCTACAAGGGCGCCTCCCAGGCTTCTGACGGCCGGGCCATTCCGGTGGGTCCGCCCAGGTTCATCAAATACGGTGTGACGGCTGACGAGGCGCACCGCTTTGGCTTGCCGTGCGGCGGCACGCTCGAGTTGCTGCTCGAGTTTGATCCGTCGGCCCAGCTGCTCTCCGACTTGGTCAGCGCGCTCGGCGCCGGCCGGCTGATGCAGCGCTCGGTGCGTCTGTCCGACGGCGCGGTCACGCTCAGCCTCACCGCCATGCCGGCCGAATTGGCCTTGAGCGAGCACGAACTGGTCAATACCTTCGGCCCCGAATACCGCATGCTGCTCATCGGCGCCGGACAGCTCACCGAATACCTGGCCACCATGGCCCTCTTTTCCGGCTTTGCGGTGACGGTGTGCGACCCGCGCGAGGAATACCGGGGCGCCTGGTCGGTGCCGGGCGTCGAACTGAGCAGCCAGATGCCCGACGATGTGGTCACCGCCTTTCGCGCCGACCGCCGCAGCTGCGTGATTGCGCTCACCCACGACCCCAAGTTGGACGACCTGGCCCTGCTGGAGGCCTTGAACACGGAGGCCTTCTATGTCGGCGCCATCGGCTCGCGCCGCAACAACGATGTGCGCCATCAGCGCATGGTCGAGCATTTCGACATGAGTGCCGAGCAGATCCAGCGGCTGCGCGGCCCGATCGGCATCTACATCGGCAGCAAGACCCCGGCCGAAATTGCGGTGTCCATCATGGCCGAGGTGCTGGCAGTCAAGAACGGCGTGACGCTGCCGCGCGATATGCAGGTGGCTCACGCCAAGAATGAGCGTGCAGTGGTCCACAACGACCCGGGCGTGCTGGTCTGCGGGGTGCGCGAGAACGCGTAATGCGTTTGAGCGTCTGCCGCCTTCAAGCCAAGGGCTTGTAGGCGTCCAGAACCAGGGTCACGGTCTTCAGGCCAGCGAGCGTCAACAGCAGCGAGCCTGTCACATGGGCCAGGGCGGTGGCCAGGGCCAGGGCCAAGCGGCCCTCGCTGAGAAAAGCCACCACCTCGGCCGAAAAGCTGGAGAAGGTGGTCAGGCCGCCCAGAAACCCGGTGATCAAGAGCAGGCGCCATACCGGATCGAGCTGGGGCAGGGCGTTGAACACGCCAACAGCCACCCCGACCAGATAGCCGCCGATCAGATTGGCCGCCAGCGTGCCCCAGGGGATCAGCCCGCCGGCCGAGAGCCACAGCCCAAGTTGCCAGCGGGCCAGCGCGCCCAGGCTCGCACCGATACAGATCGCCAGGACAGCTTGCATGATGGGCTGATTCTAGGCGCGCCCCTGAAGCTTCTCGGGCCCATCAGGTCTGCAGCGCTTCGCACGGCCCCCGGTCTTGTTTCACGCTTTGGGTCGAATTCAGCGCGAGACGCCCATCAGCCAGTTGGGCACGCTGGTCACGATGGACGGGAACACCGTGATCAGCACGATACCCAGAATCATGCAGCCAAAAAACGGCAGGGTGACGCGGGCGATGCGGTTGCTGTCGATGCCGGTCATGTTCTGCAGCACGAACAGGTTAAAGCCCACCGGCGGCGTGATCTCGGCGATCTCGACCAGCATGATGATGAAGATGCCGAACCACACCAGGTCAAAGCCCGCTTTTTGCACCATGGGCAGCACCACCGCGCTGGTCAGCACGATCATCGAGATGCCGTCGAGCGCGGTGCCCAAGATCAGGTAGACCACCACCAGCACGGCAATCAGGCCGTAAGGCGACAGGTTCAGGCTGTGCACAAATTCGGCCAACTCCCGGGGGATGCCGGTAAAGGCCATGGTCTTGGTCAAAAAGGCAGCGCCGGCCAGGATGAACATGATCATGCAACTGACCCGGGTGGCACTCACCAGTCCCTGCCAGAAGTTGCTCCAGGTCAGGCTCTTGCCAGCCGCTGCAATGGCCAGCGAACCCAGCACGCCATAGGCCGCGCATTCGGTGGCCGTGGCAATGCCGGCCACCAGCACCCACACGATGAAAACAATCAGCAATGCGCAGGGAATCAGACTGCCCGAGCGGCGCAGTTTTTCCATCAGGGGCATCGGTGCTTCAGGCGGCGGCACTTTGTCGGGATTCTTCAGGCTCCACCAGGCGATATAGGCTGAAAACAGGCCCATGAGCAAAAAGCCCGGTAGAAAGCCGGCCAGGAACAGGCGAATCACGCTGGCATCGGCCGCCACCGCATAGACCACCATGGTGATGGAAGGCGGGATCAAAATCCCCAGGCCGCCAGCGGCCGCCAGAGAGCCTAGTGCGATGTTGCGGTCGTAGCCGCGCCGCTCGAGTTCGGGCAGCGCCACCTTGGCAATGGTGGCACAGGTCGCAGCCGAGGAGCCTGACACCGAACCAAAGATCCCGCAGCCCAAAATCGTGGTGTGCATCAGGCGCCCGGGCACCTTTGAGAGCCACGGCGCCAGCCCGTCGAACATCTGCTCCGACAGCCGTGTGCGGTAGAGAATTTCGCCCATCCAGATGAACATGGGCAGCGCCGCCAACTCCCAGCTGGCGGCGGTTTCCCAGAAGGAAGAAAACAGATTCTTGCCCGGCAAGGTGCTGGTGAAAAACGCCTGGCCCACCCAGCCGACGATGGCCAGCGTCATGGCAATCCAGACGCCGCCGCTGAGCATCAGCAGCATCAGGAACAGCAGCAGGCCGCCGATTTCGAGCAGTCCCATCACAGTTCCTCGGAAAAATCGCCGCGAGCGTGGCGTTCTTCCACCCGTGCCACATAGCTGGGCTTGCCGCCGCGCAGCACGCAGACGCACTCGTCGATCACCGCGATTGCAAAAATAAGCGC
>CANHGF010000349.1 GCA_947460065.1 Comamonadaceae bacterium | reverse complement strand
GGGGCGCCGCCATGGTGTTCCAGAGCTATGCGCTGTACCCCCACATGACGGTGGCCGAGAACATGGGCTTTGCCCTGAAGATGTCGGGCGTGGGCAAGGCCGAGCGGCGTGCGGTGGTGGCCCAGACGGCCGAAAAGCTGCAGCTGACCGAATTGCTCGAGCGCTATCCCAAGCAGCTTTCGGGTGGGCAGCGCCAGCGGGTGGCCATTGGTCGGGCCATTGTGCGCAGGCCCAAGGTCTTCCTGTTTGATGAGCCTCTGTCCAACCTCGACGCAGCGCTGCGGGTGCAGATGCGCATCGAGCTGGCCCGGCTGCACAGCGAGCTGGGGACCACCATGATTTATGTCACCCACGACCAGACCGAGGCCATGACCCTGGGCAGCCGCATCGCGGTGTTCAACAAGGGGCGTATCGAGCAGGTGGGTGTGCCCATGGATCTTTACGCGGCGCCGGCTAATACCTTTGTGGCGCAGTTTCTGGGCACGCCCAAGATCAATCTGCTGGCCTATGCCTATGACGCGCAGCAAAGCGCGGTGGTGCTGGATCGTCAGGTGCGCATGGCGCAGTCTGATTTGAAACTGCCTCAATCAGCGCTGCAAGGCGGCACCCAGTTGGGTATTCGCCCAGAAAACGTCAGCGTCGGCGACCCTGGCACCGGCTTGAACGCGGTGGTCGAGTTCACCGAAAGGCTGGGCGATGCGATGAATGTCTACCTGCGGCTGGTTCATGGGCGGGAAGCCATGATCGCCAAGATCAGCCAGGTCCATCAGCCCTTGCAGATCGGGCAGACCGTTGGTGTGCAGCTGGATCCCGCCCGCGTTCTGGTTTTTGACGCGCAGGGCCAGGCTCTACCGGTGTGAGCCACCTGCGCTGCTCACTGTGGTGAGCCCGGCCTCAGACCCTGGCCACCCGGGTCGACTCCCGCGCTACCAGCTTGGCTGAAATCGACACCGGCGCCGGCGCTTCCTTGTTGAGCATTTGCAGCATCGCATTGGCTGCGAGCACGCCGATCTCATAGACCGACTGCTTGACCGTGGTCAGTGGCGGCACGGTGAAGGCCGAGTGGGGCAGGTCGTCAAAGCCGACCAGGGAGATGTCGTCCGGCACCCGAAAGCCCGCATTGCTCAGCGCCAGCCGTATGCCATAGGCCATCTGATCGTTGGCGGCGATCACTGCTGAAAAAATCTTGCCTGACTGCAGCAGGCGGTTCATCGCCCTGAAGCCGCCCGACTCCTGGAAGTCGCCCTCGACCACCAGAGCAGGGTCGAAGGGCAGCTGCTTTTCCTGCAGCTCGCGCTTGTAGCCCTCAAGGCGCTCGATCGCGTCTTTGTGGTCCATAGGCCCAGACACATAGCCTATGCTGCGGTGCCCCAGGCTGATCAGATGGCGGGTCGCCATGCGTGAACCCTCGAAGTTGTCGATGTCTATGCTGAAAACCTGCGGCCCTTGCAGCTTGCGGCCGATGACCACAATCGGCAGGTCCTGCGCGATGTCGAGCAAGGTCTGATCGGACACCCGTCCGGTCAGCACAATGATCCCGTCGACCTTGCGCTCTTGCAGCAGCGTCAGGCGCTCGCGCTCTTCCACCTCGTTCCAGTGGCCGCTGGTAAACAGCGGTACGTACTGGTGCTGACGCAGCACGTCTTCCATGCCTCGCAGGGCTTCGCCGTAGTAGGGGCTGTCGATGAACTGGGTCAGCACGCCCACGCTCATGGTGCGGCCGCCGGCCAAGCTGCGCGCAGCCGGGTCCGGACGAAACTGCAGCATATCGATGGCCTCGGTGACCGCAGCCATCTTGTTGGGGCTGACCTTGGCCGTGCCGTTGAGGATGCGTGAGACGGTACTGGGCGAGACGCCGGCGAGCTCAGCCACCATGCCCAGGGTCGGCTTTTTGGGGGGCGTCAGGCTTTTGGGTCTCTGATCGAGGGTGGGCATGGTCAGAGGGGTCGGTCAGCGGCTGCGATCGGTGAAGGAGCTCAAGAGACTCAGGGCGCAGTGTGCCGAGACACCTGTTTGGGAGCGACCGTCAAGGTCACCCCGTCGGAAAAACGCACCTGCAAGGGCTGCTCGCCGGGATTGTAGGCAATGTAAGTCTTGTTTCCGGTGGTCGGATGTCTAAACACCGCGTGCGACATCACATTGGCCCAGACGCTGGTGTCGGGTGGGCCCATATCGGCCAAGCTGTGCATCCAGTGGAAGGCACGCGAGCGGGTGTCGCCCAGCTCTACCGAGCCGTTAGGGTTCCAGGCCTTCAGGGCCATGGCCGGGTCTTTGACGGCCAGCATGGAAGCGAAGATGTCTTGCCAGATGTCCTTCGAGGTGCCGTCTGACTGGCCCGACTGGTCATAGGCCTGGCGCGCTTGCGCGGCCTGCGGGCCGAAGGCCTGTATCTGCGCGGTTGGCAGTTGAGCCAGGTAGGTTGAGGCCGGCGTGATGGGCAGCAAATTGATGCCCATGATCTGACGCGGCTCCTCCGTCCACCAGGTGCTGTAGCCATAGCCGCCGCCGAAGACCATGCTGGCCACCGGCTTGCGATAGTCGGGGTGGAAGACGTCGCCGTGGGCGTTGAACCAGTAGTTCAGCACCGAGGAGACCTCGGTGACATAAAGGTAGACCCCCAGCGCTTTGAGCGCAGGCTGGGCGGTGGCATCGCCCCACAGGGCCAGGGCGGCCCAAGCGTGGATGGCTTCAGACGAGGACTCCTGGTCATTGCCCAGGCCAAAAAACTCGCTGTTGCCGCGGGCCCAGGAATGGCCTTCGTAGGCGTCGAAGTTGCGCAGGAAGGGAAAGTCCACCCGCTTTCTCTGCGCAGTGGCGATGTCGCGCACCAGCAGGCTGACCATGCCACCCCAGCGCTGCTGCGAGGTCCATAGCGGGTCACGCCGGGCCAGTTGGGCTGCGGCCATGATCCAGTAGCCATAGTGAAAGTGGTGGTCGTTCATCGCCGACACACTGAAGTACTCTTCTGGATAGCCCAACACGCTGCCTATGCCTGGGTCATGCGCGAAATAGCTCAAGCCCTTGCCCGAGAACCAGGACTCCATGCGCTGCTTGAGGATTTTCTCCAACTCGCTGGCGCTGGCCTCGTCGCCCTCCTGCTCGGCGATGTTCATCAGTTGCGCCACCGCGCCCAGGGCCTTGCCAGTCCAGTAGGTGCCATTGCCCATCTTGCCGAACATGCTGTTGGCGCGGCGCCTGTCGCCCAGCAGCCATTGGCTCAGTTGTGCGCTGTGGTCCTTGTTTTGCAGCTTGGGCCAGGCTGGCATCAGGCCGTTAAAGCGCAGCTCGGTTTCAAAGCGGTCGGCTCGGGCGATGGCGATAGCCCCGCGCACCGAAGGCAATTGGCCCAGAGTGCTCAAGGCCTCAGGCTTGAGCGCGCGCCGGTGATGCGGGTACAGGCCTACCAGCGGCTGGGCCTGCACACCGTCCATGCTGCGGGTGTGGGTGATGTAGCGGGTTCTCACCAGGCTTTGCGCCTCGTCGTAGTCCCACTGGACCTCGGTGTTGTCGACAAAGGCAAAGGCGGCCTGGGCATAAGCCTGCCGCGTGGCCGCATCGGCCTGCGGCAGCAGACCGATTGAGAAATAGCGG
>CANHGF010000348.1 GCA_947460065.1 Comamonadaceae bacterium | reverse complement strand
GGTCGGTGTCAATGTCGGCGCCCAGCTTCCAGACCTTGTGGGTGACGCTCATGCCAGCACCTCGCGCGGGTCGGTGATGCGCCCGCGCAGCGCCGAGGCGGCCACGGTGTAGGGCGAGGCCAGGTAAACCTGGGCGGTGGCCGATCCCATGCGGCCCTTGAAATTGCGCGCGGTGGTGGCGATCACATTGGCGCCATCAGGAATGCTGCCGCCGTAGCCCGAGCAGGCCCCGCAAGCCGTGGGCAAGACTTCGGCGCCCGAGCCGCGCAAGGCCGTCATCACGCCCTCGGTTTCGGCCTGGGCCTGATCCTGCACGCTGGCCGGCGCCACCATCAGCCGCACGCCGGCAGGCAGGCGCTGGCCGCGCAGCACACTGGCGGCAGCGCGCAGGTCGTCGAGCTTGGCGCCAGTGCAAGCACCGACATAGGCCACCTGGATGGCGGTGCCGTCAAATTCACCGACCGGCCGGGTATTGGCCGGGCTGTGCGGGGCCGCCACCTGAGGCGCGAGCGTGGCCGCGTCAAAGTCGAAAGTGGTGGCCTCGGCGTCCTGATCGGTCTGCCAGCCAGAGAGTTCAACATCGCTCACGCCAGCACCCGCCAGCCACTGCTGCGTGACCTCATCGGGCGCGATCAAGCCCACCTGCGAGCCCATCTCGGCGCTCATGTTCGACATCGTCATGCGCTCCTGCATGGACAAAGCCCGGACCGCCTCGCCGCAAAACTCCACCGCCTGATACTGCCCGCCGTTCATGCCAAAGCGGCCGATCATGTGCAGCATCATGTCCTTGGCCGTCACCCCGGGCGCCAATCGCTGGTTCCAACGCATGCGGTAGGTGCGGGGCACCTGCACCCAGAGTTGCCCGGTCACCACCACGCCCAGCATCTCGGTGCTGCCGATGCCAAACATATAGGTGCCAAAGGCGCCGCCGGTGGGCGAATGCGAGTCACCGCCGACGCAGAACATGCCGGGCTTGAGGTGGCCTTTTTGCGGCAGCACCACATGGCAGATGCCCTGGCTGTCGTAAACATGCGGCAGTTGCTGGTCGGCCGCCCACTGACGGGCGATGCGCACAATGCGGCGCGAATCGTCGTCCTGCTCGGGCACATAGTGGTCCATCACCAGCACCACCTTAGCCTTGTCCCAGACCTGAGCGCCCAGTTCCTCCAGCATGGACTTGAGCCGCCGCGGGCCGGAGGAATCATGGAACATGGCCAGGTCGACCTGGCAGTTGACGATCTCGCCAACGGCCACCTGCGAGCGGCCCGCCGCCTTGGCAATCAGCTTTTGGGCCAGCGTCTGCGCGGCCCCCGACTGTGTACTCACCTGTGTAACTCCTTGATCCGCAGCACCCTCATGCCGCACTGCCCTGGTCCTTGACCGAAATGCGCGCATCGACACTGCCAATGCGTGAAACTTCCATCAGATATTCATAGCGGTCGGGCCGGTACAGGCCTTCGAGCCACTGTACCGGCCTGTCCTGCGCGTCAAACACCCGCCGGCGCACCGCCAGCAGCGCCGAGCCTATGGCCACGCCCAGTTCATGGGCCACCACCGCGTCGGCCTGGCGGGCAGAAATCGTCTGCTGCGCCCGCCCTAATTCGACGCCGGCTTCTTCCAGCAATTGCAGGACTGGCTTGCTGGCCAGATCACGCCGGGACATGCCCGCCACCAAGTGCAAGGGCATATAGGTGGTGATGTAAGACAGCGGGCCCTCGCGCGAGCTGCGTCGGCGCACCGCCTTCTTGACCGGCTCGCCCAGGGGCAGCTGCAAAGCGCTGGCCACCGCCTCGGGCGCAGCCACGGTGCGCCAGTCCAGCACCTTGACGGTGGTCGAGCGGCTGGCGCTGACGATGTTTTCCATCAGGCCAGCCAAACGCGTGGGCTGTGCCTGCACCGCCGCATCGCGCATCAAGCCTGCGGCAGGCGCAGCCTTGGGGAAAGTCCCGCGGCCGACGACTCGCACGATCAGTCCATCGGCCACCAGCTGCTCCATCGCATGGCGCACCGTGACCCGGCCAACGCCAAACTGGCGGGCCAACTCCATTTCGGCCGGCATGCCCTGGGCAAATCGGCCTTCCTGTAATTGCTCGCGCAGCACCAGGTAGATCTGGTGGTATTTGGTCAGGGGCAGGCGTGCGGTCATGCCGCCTCTTTCTGCCAGGACCAGTCCTGGGCATCAACCACGAACACCTGATCCGGATCCACGCCCTCGAGCAGGTGATAGAGCACAAATCGGTAACTCTCATGCGCCTCGCACTCGCTGGGCGTAAAGGCAAAAGCGAGGTTGCCGCCGGTGCTCAAACGCCCGGGGTAGCCAAAGTGCAGCAGGTTCTGCTTGAAGACAGCCGCCGCGGTGCGGGCCAGCTCCATCTCGGGGGCCAGAAATTCGAGCACCAGCCCCACCTCATGCGTACTGCGCTGCGCCGCGGGCAGCGGCCGCACCGCGCCCTGACCGTAGAGGTGCGGCACCATCTGCCAGGCGCCGGGCAGAAGCTGGTGGGCGCGCGCATCAACCTCGCGCAGGGCCTGGGCCAGCAGCGCAATCAGACCAGGATCGGCCACGCCAGCCATCAACACCGCCCGGGCGCCCACACGCGCCGCGCCCTCGACCTTGAGGGTCGGCGCAGGGCGCGGACTGAAGCGCGCGCCGCTGACCCGGGTGCGCCGCTCATCGAGCGCCTCATAGCGGGCCTGGCGCAGGTCCAGCGTGCCCTCAGGCTCATCGACCTGCCAGGGGTCGGCCTGCTCGTACAGGGCATGGGCGGCCACCGAAGCCGGGGTGGCGCGCAGCGCCGGGTTCATGCTCTCGAGCACAAAATCGTGCTCACTCAATTGAGCCAGCATCGCATCGCGCCCGCCCGGCTCGCAGCACAGCGAGGTGCATTCGATGATCTTGGCCATGTGCAGCGCCAGCCCCGGCTCATAGCCGAGCATCATCGGCAGCGCAGCAAAAATCGCGGTGTCGCAGGAGCGGCCGGCGATCAGCACATCGGGCTTGAGGCTCAGCGCCTGTATGAAGGTGTGGCTGCCGCACTGGGCCACGATATGGCTGCAAGAACGCACCGCCTGGGCCTCGGGCAGGCCTGCCCCCGGCGTGGCTTCATCGAGCGCATGCAGCCGCCCGTCCTGCAGCGCCTGCACCACCAGATCGGACGGCAGGTCGCTGCTCACCGTCGCCACCCGCAATGACAGCTGGTGCGCCTGCGCCACCTCGCGCAGCAGCGCCAAGGTCGCTTGCAGATGCGGACCGGCGCCGGCGGTACCTGCACTGCCGATGACCAGCGGCACGTCCAGCGCCCGCGCGGCGCACAGAACCCGCTCGAGGTCGCGCCTGACCATGGCCTGCGGCGCTGCCATCTGGCCAGAGCCTAGGTAATAGGGCCCAGGGTCAATGGAGCCCATGTCGCAACCGATGATATGTGGACGCCGTTCTAGCCC
Organism: Comamonadaceae bacterium; assembly: GCA_947460065.1. GTDB lineage: Bacteria > Pseudomonadota > Gammaproteobacteria > Burkholderiales > Burkholderiaceae_C > Polaromonas. The sequence continues at coordinate 154 of CANHGF010000348.1, read as the reverse complement.
TCGCTCGAAGGACTCCGCTGCAATGCCATAACCGAGCTGGCCGGAGGCCGACAAGACCCGCAGGCGCTCTGGCCCCGGCTTGTGGCTGCTCAGCAGACGCGCCACCGCGCTCACAGCAGCACCTCCAGCAAGGGCGCATGCTGCTGCGCGCCAT
>CANHGF010000347.1 GCA_947460065.1 Comamonadaceae bacterium | reverse complement strand
GGCCAGCCCGAGCTGGTGATCGCCGATGAGCCGACTTCGGCGCTCGATGAACGCCGGCGCGACGCCTTCATGCGCCTTTTGCTGGCCCAATGCCAGCGCGCTGGCAGCGCCTTGCTGTTTGTCAGCCATGACCGCAGCTTGCAAGGCCTGTTCGATGCCAGCCTGAGCTGGCCGGCGGCGGGCGAGGCGCTGTCATGACGGGCCTGTGGTCGCTGGCCTGGCAAAGCGCCTGGAGTCGCCGCTACGGATTGTCCTGGGTGGTGCTGTCGATTGCGCTGGCCACTTTTTTGATGCTGGTGCTGGTGCAGATGCGCCAGGACGTGCGCGAGCATTTTTCGCAGTCGGTCTCGGGCACCGACTTGATCGTCGGCGCCCGCACCAGCAGCACCGCCTTGCTGCTGTACTCGGTCTTTCACATCGGCCAGCCCAGCAACAACATCCGCTGGAGCAGCGCGCAGGCCATCGCCCAGGACCCAGCGGTGGCCTGGGTGATTCCGATCTCGCTGGGCGATTCCTTCAGAGGCTATCCGGTGGTCGGCACCGAGCGCTCGTTTTTTGAGCACTTTCGCTATGGCCAAAAGCAAGCCTTGCAACTGGCCCAGGGCCGGGCCTTTGAGGGCGTGTTCGAGGCGGTGCTGGGCGCCGAGGTGGCCAAGCGGCTGCAGATCGCACCCGGCCAGCACATCGCGCTGAGCCACGGCAGTGGCGCGCTCGAAGAAGGCAGCCACGCGGACAAGCCATTTACCGTGGTGGGCGTGCTGGCCCGCACCGGCACACCGGTCGACCGCTCGGTCCACATCAGCCTGACTGGCATGCAGGCCATCCATATCGACTGGTTGGGCGGCATGCCTGCGCGCGATCGAATGAGCGCCGAGCAGGCTTTGCAGGCCGATCTCAGGCCCAGCTCGCTGACGGCGCTGCTGGTCGGCCTCAAGTCGCGCGCCAGAGTGTTTTCCGTGCAACGCAGCATCGCGCAGTTTCAGGCCGAGCCCCTGATGGCGGTGTTGCCGGGCGTGGCGCTCGACGAGCTCTGGAGCGTGTTGGCGGTGGGCCAACAGGTGCTGGAGCTGATGGTCGTGCTGGTAGGTCTGGTCAGTCTGCTGGCGCTGGTGGCCACCATTGGTACCGCGCTGGAGCAGCGGTGCCACGAATTGGCGGTGCTGCGCTCGCTGGGTGCCGGGCCACAGCGCATCTTTGCCCTGCTGGTCATCGAAGGCGCTTTGGTGACCAGCTGCGCCGCTGCGCTGGCCTGGCTGGCCAGCGTGCTGGCGATAGCTGGCGCCGGCCCCTGGCTGGCCGCCCATTACGGGCTGGCCCTGAGGCAGCAGCCGCCGCAAACCGAGCAAGCCCTCGTGCTTGTCGGGATCGTGCTGGCCGGCACCTTGGCCAGCGCCATCCCGGGCTGGCGCGCCTACCGCCTGTCGATCACCGACGGCCTGCAACCCCGAGCCTGAGACCATGACGAACCGACGAACGTTTCTCAGCGCCAGCTTGCTGGCCGCTGCCTGCCCTGCACCGACTGCCTGGGCCCAAAGCCGTGGCAATTACCGCACCCTCCAATGGGAAGACCTGCTGCCCGAGGGCTGGAACCCTCGGACCGCCTTGGCCGGCATAGATGCCAGCCGCGTCCCTGAGGGCAGCCCGCAGGAGCTGGAGTTGCAGCGCAAGATGCGCAAAATCTGGGACAACGCGCCTGTGCGCCCCGAACTCGAGGGCGAGCGGGTGCGTCTGGCCGGCTATGTGGTTCCGCTCGAGTACAGCACGGGCGCGATCCGCGACTTTCTGCTGGTGCCCTATTTCGGCGCCTGCATCCACAGCCCGCCGCCGCCGGCCAATCAGATCGTGATGGTCACCATGCAGCGCGCCGTGCGCATACGCACCATGGACGCCTGCTGGGTGGCCGGTGTGCTGGGCACACATCACAACAAAACCGACTGGGGCGTCAGCGGTTATGACCTGAGCGGGCATCAGGTCGACGAATACCGCGGGCCGCGCAAGCCCTGAGTCTGCAGCTGCGGCGCCGGCTCATCGCTGACGAAAGCGCAACTCCGGCGTGGTCTGGCTCAGACTGAAGTAGGCCTGGACCGGCAGACCCATGGACAGTTCACCGCCGTCCCAGCGTCCCAGGGCGCGCACGCCTTCGGCCAGATCGACGGTGACCAACGCATACGGCACCTCCGAGACAAAAGCCTTGTGAAACACATGGTGGGTGATGGTCCAGCTGTGTACCTTGCCCTGGCCGCTGGCCAGCACAAAGTCGCTGCGCCGGCTGTAGCAGGCATCACAGAGCAGGCGCGGATAGTGGCGAATCTTGCCGCAATCGCTGCAGCGCTGCAGCACCAGCTCGCCGCGAGCGGCAGCCTGCCAGTAAGGGCGTGACAGCTCGACGTCTTGCGGGACCGGCTTGGAGATGACTTCCATGATCAATTCCTCAGGATGGCTACTGCGCCGTCGCCCATATCGCCGTAACCCGTGACCAAACCGACCCGGGCGTCGCGCACCTGAGCCCGGCCAGCCTGCCCGCGCAACTGCCGCACCAGTTCAACAATATGATTCAGACCCCAGACGTGAGCCTGAGACAGCAGGCCACCGTGGGTGTTGCAGGGCAGCTCACCGCCCAGGCGCAACCGCCCACCTTCGATGAAGGGGCCACCCTCGCCCTTCTTGCAAAAGCCCAGGTCTTCAAGCTGACGGATCACCACATAAGTGAAACAGTCATAAAGCTCAACCAGATCAATGTCTGCATGGCTGACCTGCGCCATCTCAAAAGCGCGGCGCGCCGCCTTGGCAATGCCCAGGCTGGTCATGTCCGGCCGCTGCGTGATGGAGCCAGGCATGTCAGGGTGCCCCTCGGCCACCCCCGAGATGTAGACCTTCTTTTGGCGCAGATCAGCCGCACGCTCAGCCGAGGACACCACAATGGCCGCGCCACCGTCGCTTTCCAGGCTGCAATCGAGCAGCCGGAATGGGTCGGAGATCATGCGGGAGTTTCGGTGGTCTTCCAGCGTGATCGGCTTTTTCATGATCGCGTTGTCATTGAGCAAAGCATGCTCACGGCAGGAGATAGCCACCTCCGCAAAGTGATCGCTGGTGGTGCCATAGAGCTCCATATGCCGGCGTGCCATTGGCGCATACAGCTGCGCCGGCGCGGCCGCGCCCATGGGGTATTCAAACTCAGTGACGTAATGAAACTGCGGCATGCCATGAATACGTGCTCCAGCCCGGTTGCTGCTCGCGCCGGTGACATTACGGCCGAAAGTAATCAGCACATGGTTGCAAGCGCCAGTGGCCACCGCTGCGGCGGCACACTGCAGGGCCATGACCGGGCTGGCGCCACCATGCGGGATCAGCGCTGAAAAACGCAGATCGGGCAGACCGAAGTTTTCAATGAAGTCATCGGCAGTGCCACTGACGATGCCAATCGGAATGATGCCGTCGATGTCCTTCGGGCTCAAGCCCGCATCGGCGATGGCGCTCAGCGATGACTCGATCTGCAGTTCAAACGCGCTGCTGCTCGAGCCGCGCATATAAACGGTTTCGCCGATGCCGCTGACGCAGGCTTGATCACGCAAGGAAATGCTCATGGTGTGTTTACTGCATC
>CANHGF010000346.1 GCA_947460065.1 Comamonadaceae bacterium | reverse complement strand
CTTCCGGGTGACCGACCTGACCATCCTTTCTTACAGCGAGATCCCGGAAGACCAGATGGTCAAAGTGATCCACACCGTTCACGCCGATCCGGCCAAGTAATCTCTGAGGTGACCTATGGAACTCAAGCGTATTCTCGCCCGCGACACCCGCAGCGCCATGGAGCAAGCCATACAGACTTATGGCCCCGACGTGCTGGTGATCTCCAACCATCAAATTGGCGCCCAGACCGAACTGGTGGTGGCCATCGAAGTGCCCGAGGCCGACATGCCGGCTGCGCTGGGCAACGCCAATACAACTTCTAGCGTCGCCACCAGCAGCCCTGCTCCAGCCACTGCGCCTGCAGCCAGCAGCTTTCGGCAAACCCTGGACGCGGCCAGCCAGACCCGCTCCGAGCCCAGCCTGACCATCAGCGCAGAGCCGGTGAGCCTGGTGGCTGCGGCCCCGGCCGCTGTGGCCGCCCCGGCGGCAAGCTCGCCTGCCATGAGCACGGCCGAACAGGATGCGCGCGACTATCTGCGCAGCCGAGAGATCGTGGACTTGGTGCGCGATGAAATCGCCGCCCTGCGCCGTGAATTTCGCATGCGCCAGCAAAGCTCGGCCTGGCAGTCCAGTGTTCACTTCGCGCCTGCTGTGACCCCTTTGGTGCAGGCGTTGCAGGAAGCGGGCATGCCCGGCGCCTTGCGCACCCTCTTGTTGGACAGCTTGAGCCAGTGCAGCGACGCCCAGCAAGGCCTGCAGGCCATGCGCGAACAATTGAGCCACCATCTGCAAAGGCCGCGCGCCGCCCTGCCCGCCCAAGGCCTGCATCTGCTGGCCGGCCCGTCCGGCGCTGGCAAGACCCTGATGACCGCCCGGCTGGCGCAGCTGGGCGCTCAGGCCGGCTGCGAGCAGGTGGCCATCATTAGTTACCAGGATGTGCGCGCCGGCGCCTGGAGCCAGACCCAGATGCTGGCCTCGCAGCTGGGCATTGACGCCTTTCGTGCCAGTGACGCGCAAAACCTCCGCTTGCTGGTCAATGAGTTGTCCAGCCGCCGCCTGGTGCTGATCGACACCGCTGGCGTGCAAATGCCCGAGCATGTGACGCAGATCCTGGCGCAGGCTCCGACCTGCCAGGCGCACGCAGTGCTGCCCGCCGATGCTTCAAGCGCCACGCTGCAAAGGGTGCTGGGCCTGGGCCTACCCTTTCGCAGCCTGCTGCTGACCAAGATCGATGAGGCCAGCTCTCCCTGGTCCTTGCTGCAGTTCCTCGGCGATAATGATCTGTCGATTGCAGGGGCCAGCTGCGGCAGCCGCCTGAGCGACCTGATGCAAGACTTCTCTATCGAGCACCTCGTGGACCTGGCCCTGGCCCCGCTGACCGCCGCCCTCGACCTGCCTGTGCCCCAGCAAGAGGCTCAGGCGCTGGCCATGCCCCAGCCGTCCGTCTCGATGCTCATGACCCCCATTGCGCAGCCCGTCGAGGCCAATTGCGGCAGCGGCCTGAGTGCCACGCTGGACGCCATCGCCCAACTACCCAGCCTGCCCAGCCTACCCGTGTTCCTCTCGACCGCACAGGTGCTGGGCAAGAGCGTGCCCAACGTGACTCGCGCCGAGCCGGCGCCGATTCAAGTCAGCGCAGAGGCGGCCCCAGTCGCCGCCAAATCCGCAACGAAGGCCAGCGCCAAACCCAAGGCAGCGGCCAAGCCGGTCGCAGCACCTGCCGTTGAAGAGAGCACCAGCGCACCGACGCGCCGCAAAGCGCGGGTGAGCCCAGCCGCTGCACCCGAGGGGGTCCAGGCTCCTGCCAAGACCAGCACCCGCAGCACCTTGTCCTTGTCCACGGGCAGCGCACGCAAGAAAGCAGCCGGCGTAGCCGCCCACCCATGAAGCAGCGCGCAACACAAGTCATCGGCATCGCCAGCGGCAAGGGCGGCGTGGGCAAGACCACCGTCTCGGTCAATCTGGCAGTCGCCCTGCAGGCGCAGGGCGAGAGGGTCATGCTGTTTGACGCCGACCTGGGCCTGGCCAATGCGCAAATCGCCTTTGGCGCGCCCTGCCCCAGCAATTTGAGTCATTTCCTGGCCGGCGAGAAAAGCCTGGCCGAGATCATGGTCAACACCCGCTCGGGCGTCAAACTCGTGCCTGGCGCTTCGGGCATGCAGGAGATGGCCGGCATCAGCCAGCTACAAGCGGCCAGCATCGTGCAGGCTTTTAGCGCCCTGGAAGACGAGGTCGACTACCTGATCGTCGACATGGCCGCCGGCATCTCGCCACCGGTCATGGCCTTCATGCAGGCCTGCCCGCGGCGCTTCATCGTCGTGCGCGACGACCCCTCCTCGATTGCCGACGCCTACGGCACCATCAAGGTCCTGATCCAGGACTACGGCGTCGACGAGATCTACCTCATCCCCAATGGCATGCACAGCCAGCAAGAGGGCCAGCAACTCTATGAGCGCATCAACCAGGTCTGCGCCCGCTTTCTGGGGCGCAGCATCGGCTATCTAGGTACGGTCGAACACGATGAACTGATCCTGTCGGCGCTCAAAAAACACAAGCCAGTGCTTGAATTTGCACCCGGCAGCGCCGGCGCGCGCGATTTCCGCCGCCTGGCCGAACTCACCCGCCAATTGCCGCCCATCGAGCGTGCCGACGGCGGTCTGCAATTTTTCCTCGAACGCCTGGTCGGTCAGGTTCACTGAGCACGCACCCCACCATGACCGCCAGCACCCGACTCTACGAGCAGGTTCAAAGCAACCACACCGCTGGCGGCTCGGAAGAAGCTTTGATCATGGCCCATCTGGGCATGGTCAAACGGGTGGCCTTGCATCTGAAGGTACGTATTCCGCCTTTCATGGAACTCGACGAGCTGGTGCAGGTGGGCATGATCGGCCTGCTCGAGGCCGCCCGCGCCTACGACCCGACCAAGGGCATCGAATTTGAAAGCTTTGCCCATGCGCGGGTGCGCGGGGCCATCCTCGATGAGGTCAGGCGCCTGTCCTTTCTGCCGCGCTCGGCAGTGGCCTTCAACAAAAGCCACAGCAAGGCCACCGACGAACTGGCCGCCGAACTCGGACGCACGCCCACCCAGGCCGAACTGGCCCAGCACATCGGCATGGACGTCGACACCTTCGAAAAGGAAAGAGGCCAGGCCAAGCGCTTCGAAACCTACTCCATGGAAGTGGTGACCGAGGAGGTCATGGGCATCGCCGACGACGCCAGCCAGCAGCCCGAGGCCATCGTGGAGCACGCCCAATTCATGGGCGCAGTGGCCGGCGCCATCGGCGAGCTGGCCGAGCGCGATCAGTTGCTGATGAACCTCTACTATGTAGAAGAGCTCAACCTGAAAGAAATCGGCGAGGTGCTGGGCGTGACCGAGTCGCGGGTCAGCCAGTTGCTCAGCGCCGTGGTCAAAAAACTGCGCACCACGCTCAAGGTGGATCCGGTCGGCGCCCGCCGCGCGCGCGCCTGAAACGATCAATACCCCTGCCGAAGCGGCAACATCTTGCCGCTTTGGCGGCGGGGGATCACCGCAGGACAGGCCAGACCATGCCCCTGCAAAAAATCAGCACAAAACTTGGTATCTACAGGGCAGAAAAGCCTCAAGTTTTTGGTGAGCACGCCGATCTT
>CANHGF010000345.1 GCA_947460065.1 Comamonadaceae bacterium | reverse complement strand
TGGATGTTTGCGCTGCTGGGGACCAGCACCATCGCGGGCCAGATTTTTTCCATCGCCGCCATGCGCTATGTGCCCATTTCCGCCACCAACCTGGTGAGCCTGTGCTCGCCCTTGCTGGTCATTCCCCTGAGCCGGGTGTTCTACAAGGCCGCAGGAAAGACCACCCCCGATGTGGTTCTGGGGGCGGTGCTAACCGTGGCGGGCGTAGGCTGGGTGCTGATGCGCTGAGTCCGGCCCAACTAGTTGGCCTTGGCGCCTGATGCGGCGACCACCTTAGCCCACTTGGCGATTTCGGCGGTGATGAACTGCTCGAAGTCGGCGGGCGATCCGCCCATGATGTCAAAACCTTGGGCCACCAGCGTCTTGCGCACATCGGGCGCCTCCACAGCGCGGCGCGATTCTGCATGCAGCTTGTCGATGATGTCCTTGGGTGTGCCCGCCGGCGCCACCAATCCGAACCAGGCGGTGGCCTCATAGCCGGCCAGGCCGCTTTCGGCGACGGTAGGCACATCGGGCAGCCAGGGCAGCCGCTTGGTGCTGGTCACCGCCAGCATGCGCACCGTGCCGGCCTTGGCCAGCTCCATCACATTGGGCACATTGGCAAACATGAACAGCGCCTCACCGCGCACCACGGACAAGATCGCTTCGGGCGAGCCCTTGTGGGGTACATGCAGGGCCTCAATGCCCGACATCGAGCGGAACAGTTCGGCCGACAGGTGCTGCGAGGTGCCCGACCCGCCAGAGCTGTAGGAACTCTTGGTCGGATTTTTCTTGGCGTAGTCGATCAATTCCGCCACCGTCCTGACTGGCAAGGAGGGATTGATGATGAGCGCGTTCGGGTTGGAGCCCAGGGCTGCGATCGCTGCAAAGTCCTTGGTGGGGTGGTGGGTGGGGTTGGTGTAGAGCGAGTGGTTGATGGCGTGCGAGCTCACTGAAGCGAGCAAGATGGTGTAGCCGTCTGCCCGCTGCTTGGACACATAGGCGCTGGCCACGTTCCCCCCTGCGCCCGGGCGGTTTTCCACCACAAAGGCCTGGCCCGTGGACTTGGCCATCTGCTCAGAGACAGCGCGCGCGAGCAGGTCCGATGCAGCACCCGCCGGGGCTGTCACCACCACGCGCACTGTCCGTTGGGGATAAGCCCCTTGGGCGCAGGCCAAAGAGGTCAGCACAGACAGGGCCAGGACTGGCAGGAGTTGTTGAGGCTTGAACATGAATGGAACCTGCAGGTTGGATGAATTGACTATACGGTCAATGATAGCCTCAGTCATCAGGGAAGCATCTAGGGTCTTGAGGCTGAGGGTCCTCCCGTACCCATGCTCCCTCATGCTCCCTTGTGCCCCCCATGCGCACCATCATCGGGGCGCCCATGTCACCCTACTTGGCATCGCCGTGCAGCACCTTGCCCGTGGTGGGTCTGTGCTCCGCGCCTGCCCTGGATGGCTGACCCAGGGTTTCGCACCGGGGTGGCTTTTTGGGGTTTGCTCTAAAGCGTCTTGCCCGGCAGAGCCTGCCCGGCAGAGCCTGCCGGGCAGAACTCCTCGCGCCCTGTCCGAAATGGGTTTTTCGGTCAAAATGCTTAGACATTTTGTTACATTTTCCGTGGGTTTCCCGGCATCCGATGCCGGCCAGCGGACCATCACCCTGCGATGGGCGGTGGTGGCGGCGCTTTTCAGTGGTCGGCCACAAAGGGGTTGCTGCGCCGTTCACGGCCGAAGCTGCTCTCCGGACCATGGCCCGGGATGAAGACCGTCTCATTGCCCAGGGGCCAAAGCTTGGTTTTGATGCTGGCGATCAGCTGGTCAAAATTGCCTTGAGGAAAATCAGTGCGGCCTATGCTGCCCGCAAACAGCACGTCGCCCACAAAGGCGCGGTTCAGCTCGGGCGAGTAAAACACCACATGGCCGGGGGTGTGACCCGGGCAGTGACGCACCTGCACCGTGTGGCTGCCCAGCGTTACCGCATCGCCATCATGCAGCCAGCGGCTTGGCGTGAAAGCCAAAGCGGGCGGAAAGCCGAATCTGGCGCTTTGCTCGGGCAGAGCGTCGATCCAGAACTGATCGCCCGGGTGCGGCCCGATGATGGGCAGGTTCAGTCGGCTCGCCAGCTCGCCGGTGCCGCCGGCATGGTCGATGTGGGCGTGGGTCAGCCAGATTTGCTCGAGCTTGAGATTGAGCCGCTCCACTTGCGCGAGCAACTCATCCAAATCACCTCCGGGATCGATCACGGCCGCCTGCCGTGTTTGATCATCCCAAATCAGGGAGCAGTTTTGCTGGAAGGCGGTGACAGGGACGGTCAGGTAGGACAGCACGGCAAGGGGCTCAGCAGAGGGTGGATGGGCGGCGCAGCCCGGCCAGTTCAGCCAGGACTTCGGCCAAATCGGCGCCGGGGACAGATGCGATTTTGCCTGCACGCAGCGGCGTGCCTGACATGCGCACCACTGGCCCTACGGTGGTGACCTCGCCCTGGCCGGGGTGGTGCCTGGTCAGGCTCAACCCGTGCGAGCGTACCCAGGCGTCGCGCATCAGCGCATCGACCGGCTGCAGGGCGTGCAGGCCCACGCCCAGAAGGGTCAGTTGGGCCAGCCAATGCGCGCTCGTCTGCTTGGCCAGGCCTTGTGCGATGCAATCACGCAATGGGTCCTCCTGATCGGCCGCTATGCCCAGCGCGGTGAGCAGCGCCTGCTGCTTGACCTTGTCCCTGGGGTGCAATCCGAGAAACAGCCAGCCGTCGCTGGCGCGGTACAAGCTTTGCCAGGGGCTCTGGCCGGGTAGCGGATCGCTGGGTGTTTCAGGGACTGCGTCGCTGCCTGGTCGCCCATGCAGGTAGAGGCTTTGGTGCAGCCCAGCGGTGAAGCTGAGCGCCGCATGCACATCTTGTCCCTGGCCGCTGCGCAATCGGTGCCACAGCCCCAGACCGATGGCAAACGCTGCTGCAATGCCGGTGCCGTAGTCGTTGACCTCATAGGGCAAACGCTGCGCGCCGTCCGGGCTGCCAAATTGCACTTGCGCGCCCACGCAGGCCTGCGCCTGTACCTCGTAGCCACGGCGTTCGCCCCAGGGCCCTTCATAGCCATAGGCGCTGACCGAGGCGTAGATGATGTCCGGCCGCAGCGCGCGGGCCTGCGTCGGACCTAGCCCCAGCCGCTCAGCCACGCCCCGCGCAAAGTTTTGCAGCACCACATCGCTGGTGGCGATTAAATCTCGCGCGGTCTCCAGCCCTAACGCGCACTGCAGGTCCAAGAGCAAGCTGCGTTTGCCTCGGTTGACATCTTCATGGGTGAGGATGGGCTCTTTCGGGTCGTTGACCTTGATCACGTCGGCTCCGTACTCGGCCAGCAGCCGCGCTGCGGTGGGCCCGGCCCAGATCTGCGTCAGGTCCAGCACTCGCACGCCCTGTAGCGGACCGGCGCGGCTCGGCTTGGACGGAGGGCTGCTCTGCGAGGCCGGCACCAGAGGCGGCTGTACTAAAGGTGCGCTCCAATTCGCTTGCGCAGCTTCCATCTCAAAGCGGCGCGGTCGCGGCTGCATGGCCTCAAAGGCCGACAGCCGCACGCCGATGCCCGGCTGCAGCATGGGCCCGAGTTGCGGATCGTCCACCGCGACCACTGCGC
>CANHGF010000344.1 GCA_947460065.1 Comamonadaceae bacterium | reverse complement strand
GTTGATCGCGCAAATTTGGGTGGACTCAGAAAACCGGAGGCGAGGCGCCTTCTAAGCTCGACGCTTTACCGCTCAGAGCCTGGGGTCCAAGCACGGGACCGCCCAAGGGCCGGCCCAAGACCCCTTCTTTTCAACCCCGCAGGAGACGCCATGTCCACACCCCCTCAATCGCGGCGCACACAGGTGGCCATCATCGGCGCAGGCCCGGCTGGTCTCTTGCTGGGCCAATTGCTCTACAAGGCAGGCATCTATGCGGTCATCATCGAGCGTCAGAGCCCGGAGTACGTGCTCGGGCGCATCCGGGCCGGCATTCTTGAGCAGATCACCGTCGACCTGCTGCAAGAGGCGGGCGTGGGACAACGCGTAGCGCATGAAGGCACGACTCACCACAGCATCGAACTCGTCTTCGCCAATACACGCCACCCCATCGATGTGACCGGGCTCACCCAGGGCAAGGTGGTGACGGCCTACGGCCAGACCGAGGTGACCCGCGACCTGATGGAGGCACGGCAAGCCGCTGGCCTGCCCTCGGTCTACGAGGCCGCCAACGTACAGGTGCATGACTTTGAGGGCGACCGTCCACGCGTCACCTATGAAAAGGACGGCAGGACGCATGCCATCGATTGCGACTTCATTGCCGGTTGCGACGGCTTTCACGGCATTTGCCGCGCCAGCGTGCCACCCGGCGCCATCCGGGAGTACGAGAAGGTCTACCCCTTCGGCTGGCTGGGCATACTCGCCGACGTGCCGCCGGTCTCGCCGCACGCCGTCGTCTACGCCAACAGCGAGCGCGGTTTTGCGCTGTGCTCCATGCGCAGCCTGACCCGCAGCCGCTACTACGTTCAGTGCCCGATCGACGACAAGGTCTCCGACTGGAGCGACGAGCGCTTCTGGGACGAGTTGCGCCGCCGGCTGGACCCAGATCTGGCCGAGCGTATCGCGGTGGGGCCGAGCATCGAAAAAAGCATCGCCCCCCTGCGCAGTTTCGTCGCCGAGCCCATGCGTTTTGGCCGCATGTTCCTGGCCGGCGATGCTGCCCACATCGTGCCGCCCACCGGCGCCAAGGGGCTGAACCTGGCCGCCAGCGACGTGAAATACCTCTCGAACGCGTTCATCGAGCACTATCACGAGAAAAGTGAAGCCGGTATCGACCACTATTCCCAGCAGGCCCTGGCCCGGGTCTGGCGGGCTGAGCGTTTTTCATGGTGGCTCACCTCACTCATGCATCGCTTCCCGGACACCGCTGGTTTTGGCCAGAAAATCCAGGAGGCTGAGCTCGATTACCTGGTCCGTTCCGAGTCCATGTCGCGCTCACTGGCCGAGAACTACGTAGGGCTGCCGCTGGACTTTGGCATGGGCGCTGGAACCTGAAGAGGGGCGCTGTCCAGCGGTCGGTTAAATTCGGCGGCATGAACAGAAACACCAAGCCCCTCAAGGGTGTACGCGTCATCAGCCTGGCGCTGAACCTGCCAGGCCCGGCCGCCCTGCGCCGCCTGGCCGACATGGGCGCTCGCTGTACCAAGATCAACCCGCCGGCCGGCGACGCCATGAAGGCCTACACCCAGGCTGGCTACGAGTTGCTGCATGCGGGCGTGCGAGAACTAACGCTGGACCTCAAAACCCCGACGGGGCAGGCGGCGCTGCACAAGCGTCTGGCCACGACCGATGTGCTGCTGGCCTCGTTTCGGCCTTCGGCGCTGCGCAAGCTGGGGCTGGGCTGGGCCCAATTGCGCAAGCAGTACCCGCAACTCAGCCTGATACAGATCGTCGGCGCGCCTGGCCCACTGGCCGAAGTGCCCGGGCACGACCTGACCTATCAAGCCGAGGTGGGCCTGGTGCCGGGCCTGGACCTGCCGGCCAGCCTGTTTGCCGACATGGCCGGCGCATTGCTGGCCAGCGAAGCCACACTGCAGGCAGTGCTGCAGCAAAAAACCAGTGGCCAGGGCAGTTTTTGCGAAGTGGCCTTGTCAGAGGCGGCCCACTGGCTGGCCCTGCCTCGACGGTGGAAGATGACCACGCCCGACGGCCCGGTCGGCGGGGCACACGCGGGCTACAAGCTCTACCCCTGCAAAGACGGCCGCGTTGCGGCAGCGGCACTCGAGCCGCATTTTGCGCAGCGCCTGTGCGAGGCAGCGGGCCTGAGCATCAGCCACCCGGTGCGCGATCTGCTCAAACCCGATACGGCCAAAGCGATTGCAGGATTTTTGGCGGGGCAGACGGTCGATCAGCTGAACACGCTGGCGCAGGCCAGGGATATTCCGATGCTGGCGATGCGCTGAGTTCCAAGGCCGCCATCGCGCCGAGGCGGCGCTCCTACCTGCTCTAAAACGGCCAGGGTATGAAAGGTCCGTGTGGGAGCGCTCCCACCTGCTCTAAAACGGCCAGGGCATGAAAGGTCAGTGTGGGAGCTGCGCCCTCGCAGCGATGCGGCGCCCGATCAGGCACCAGCATTCATACGCTGGCCGCATCGCGCCGAGGCGGCGCTCCTACAACATCCATCAAGCCGGCGGCTTGCCGGCCTTGCGCGCCGGCCGCGAGGGTGTCCGAGCCGCGCCGGTGGCACGTGGCGGAAGGCCAGTGTGTTGGGTCAGGATGCGCCCGCGCGCCGGTGCAACAGGCTTGGCGGGGGCGGCGGTGGAATTTTTGCGGCGCGCGCTTTGGTAGCTGCCGTCGGTCAGAGGCTGGAAGGTGGGGATGAGGTGGTGCTTGCCATTGCCGATCAGATCGGCTCGGCCCAGGGTCTTGAGGGCCTCGCGCAACAGCGGCCAATTATTCGGGTCGTGGTAGCGCAGGAAGGCCTTGTGCAGGCGCCGGCGCTTGTCACCGCGCACGATGTCCACCGTCTCGCTGGCCCGGCCCACTTTGCGCAGCGGATTTTTGTTGCTGTGGTACATGGCCGTTGCGGTGGCCATGGGGCTGGGGTAGAAGGTCTGCACTTGGTCGGCGCGAAAACCGTTTTTCTTGAGCCAGACGGCCAGGTTCATCATGTCTTCATCGCTGGTGCCCGGGTGGGCCGCAATGAAGTAAGGAATCAGGTACTGCTTCTTGCCGGCTTCTAGCGAGTACTTGTCAAACATCTGCTTGAACTTGTCGTAGCTGCCGATGCCCGGCTTCATCATCTTGGACAGCGGCCCGCCTTCGGTGTGTTCGGGCGCGATCTTCAGGTAGCCGCCCACATGGTGGGTGACCAGCTCCTTGACATATTCGGGGCTTTGCACCGCCAAGTCGTAGCGCAGGCCAGAGCCGATCAGGATTTTCTTGATGCCCTTGATCGCCCGCGCCCGCCGGTACATTTTGATGAGCGCGGAATGGTCGGTATTGAGATTCGAGCAGATGCCCGGATAGACGCAGCTGGGCTTGCGGCAGGCGGCCTCAATCTCGGGCGATTTGCAACCGATGCGGTACATATTGGCGGTCGGACCGCCCAGGTCGGAAATGGTCCCGGTAAAGCCTGTCACCTGATCGCGGATGGCCTCGATCTCGCGAATGACCGAGTCTTCAGAGCGGCTCTGAATGATGCGCCCTTCATGCTCGGTGATCGAACAGAAGGTGCAGCCACCAAAGCAGCCGCGCATGATGTTGATCGAAAAGCGAATCATCTCCCAAGCGGG
>CANHGF010000343.1 GCA_947460065.1 Comamonadaceae bacterium | reverse complement strand
GGCATGGCTGTTGACGCGTCTGATCGGCCTGTCGCGGGCGGCCGAGATGGCCTTCACCGGCGACGCCATCGACGCACACCAGGCCGAGCAGTGGGGCCTGGTTTCCCGGGTGGTCCCGCCCGATGAACTGATGCCGGCGGCGCAGGCGCTGGCCGAGCGCATCGCCGCCAATCCAGGGCATGCGGTGCGCCTGGCCAAGCGGCTGTTGCGCGAGTCGCTGCACACCCGCCTCGATACCCTGCTCGAGATGGCAGCTGCCTTCCAGGCGCTGTCGCACCAGAACGCAGATCACCGGGAGGCGGTCGCTGCCTTCCTTGAGAAACGTCCGCCAGTCTTCGCCAACCCGCAAAAATGAGCCCAGGCTCCAAGCAGGGCGACCGAGCCCGATTAGCCTGACCTGTTCCCTAAGAAGCAAAAAGGAGACTTCATGATCATCGATCCCGCCAAAATGGACTTCCGCGACCTGCACCATCTCTTAGCCGGCTCCATCGTGCCCAGGCCGATCGCCCTGGTGTCGACCCGTGGGGAAAACGGTGTCGACAACGTCGCTCCGCTGTCCTCGATCAACATCGCCTGCGTCAAGCCGCCCATGCTGTCGTTTTCGCTGTCCACGCGCAGGCGCAAGGGCGGCGAGAAGAAGGACACCTTGCGCAACATCGAATTTGCCAAGGAGTTCGTGGTCAATGTACCGGTTGTCGAGAGCATCGCGGCGGCCATGAACAAGGCCGGCGCAGAATACCCCGACCATGTCAGCGAGTTCGCCGAAACCGGGTTGACCCCGGTGAAGGCCGATCTCGTGGCCGCCTCGATGGTGCTGGAATCACCGGTGAACTTCGAGTGCCGTCTGGTCCAGATTTCGGAATTTGGCGAACACCCCAGCATCTCCAGCCTGATCGTCGGCGAGATCGTACGGGCGCACATCAAGGACGAGTTCTTCGCCAACGGCGAACCCCAGACGAACAAGATGCGGGCCATTGGGCGGCTGCTCGAGCCTTACTGCCGCACCAGCGAAATCTTTGAGTTCGACGTCGAATACACGCTGTGATCCGGTGCCGGGCGGTCCCCGCCCGGCGCACATTCAGCGCGGCTGGCCAGCGTGCCCCGGCCGCATCTCCACATAGGTGGGCAGGCGCTCAGGGTAGTCCGCCGCCACAGGAGTATCTGATGCCATGTTGCGCTCGACCCTACCCATGGCCAGCGGGTAGTCCTTGACATTGAGGTAGTAGAAAAAGGACAGTAGCCGCTCGGAAAAGCACCACAAGCCATCGATCTTTTCGTACACATCGTCGTAGCGCAAGGCGGTGACCATGGGCTGCTCCTTGCGCCAGACCTCCGCATGCACGGACAGCATGCCACGGGCTCGGGTGGGGCTTTCAAACCAGATCACATGGTCGTGCGCAAAATGGTTGGTCGCCCCCAGCACGCTGAACCTGGACTTGAACTGCTCAAGAATGGCCTCAACGCCAGTGGCCCGCATGGCGCCGTCCTTGGAGCCAAAGGAGCCATTAGCGGCAAATAACAAGCGCACGGAATCCAGATCACGGTTGTCAATGGCGAAGTTGTAACGAGCGGTCAGGTCGCGGATGGCCGATTGGTCCTCCACCCGCTGAAGTCGCTCCTCCAGGCTGGGCTCGGCGCCCGGCCTGACTCGATGTGGAATGCTCATGTCATCTCCTGTTTGAAATCATGATGGCCAGCCGCCCCGGGACCTCAGCCCTTGGCCTGCGAAGCACGATAGGCTTGCACATAGTGGGCGACCGAACGGTGGAAGTTCTGCGCCCCGCCCTCATTGCGGCCGAACAGCAACTCGGTGTTGGCGCCCGATTGCAGCCCCTCCTGGATGCTGAAGCTGGTGGAATAGTCCTCGTCGCGCACGATCTTGGCATACAGCACAATCCGCTCCTTCATGGCCTGCAGCTGCTCGGGCGTATCTTGGGAGGGATCACGCGGGTTGACGTGGATCTGGTGGGTGATACAACGGTCGGGCGCGATCGGAATCATCAGCGAGACCAGGCCGCCGTGGCGGTCGGCCGAGATGGAGATATGCGGAAACAGGGTGCGCACCGCGTGGAAATACTTGTCGCCCCAGTCTGAGGAAGGTAGCTCCTTCATTTTGAGCATCAGCTTGGGATCATTGCCCCAGGCGTTACCGGCCATGCGCTGGTGCGGTCCACAGGGCAAAGGGCCGTAGTGGTCATACAGGGAGACCGAGGACAAGCTCTCGCGCTTCCAAAATTCGTGCAGGGTCTGCCGGTGCAGAAATGGAATATGGTAGGACTCGAGGTAGCCATCGTGCGTGATCTTCCAATTCGCACTCTCGAGCTGCGAGCGGCCATGCACAAACCATTTGTCGGCTTCGAGACCTGCCAACTCCTCGAGCATATCGCCCATGTAATGCTCGATGTCGAAACTGACACCGCGCGTGATACAGACCCAAATGAAACCGGCGCGCTCATCGCAGCTCAACTCCTTGAGTCCCAGCAAGTTGCGATCGATCTCGCCAAACTTGCGCGGGTCTGCCACGGACTGCAACTCACCGGAGGTTCCGAAGCGCCAGGCATGATAAGGGCATGTGAAACCCTTTGAATGGCCCACTTCGTCATGGGTCTGCGTGACAGCCCGGCCCCTGTGCGTGCAAGCATTGATGAAGGCCCTGACCCGCAAATCCTCCCCCCGCACGATCAGCACCGGCACGTCCAACACCTTGATGGCCTTATAGCTGCCGGGCTCACGCAACTCGGCGCTAAGCGCCAGCATCAAGGGCAGGCGGCGGAAGATGGCGTTCATCTCCTCCTCCCAGCTTTGCGCACTGTAGGAATCCACTGGCAGGCGGTAGATCTCCTCGGTGCTATCGGTGGTTCCTGCCTCAGCATGCTCGATGGCACGCTTGACCATCCAATGGATCTGCTGCTGTACGTAGTCCGACTGGGCCATCTCAAGCTCCTGTAATCAAAGTCAAACCCGGGCGGTGCTGGCGCGCCGTCCCCCAAAAACAATATGCGCGAACTCCAGCGCTTCTGGCAAGGTCTGCCATGAACTCTTTTATACAGGAACCCGCACCAAAATATTTCCGCAAATGACTTTTTCGGGCGCCATTTTGCCCCTTGGGCTCAGGCTGCCTTGGCGGCCGCAGGGTGCGTCACCCAGGCGTCAGGGCCCCAGGGAGTCACGGGGGCGTTTGCGTCGACCTGGAAACGGGCCGGGAGATCCTCGACCATATTCCAGGTCGCCGACAGGCGTCCAAAGCCTATGCACAGGGCGCACCAAGAGCCCAGTTCAACGAGCTCCTTGTCGCTGAAGTGCTGTGCCAACTCGGCGTACAGTGCGTCGCCAATGGCCAGATGGTTGTTGGCCAACAGGTCGGCGTAGCGCAGCGCCAGACGCTCGGCCGCCGTCAGGTCAGCTGCCTCCTCGGGCCTTTCCAGAGAGCACACCAGGTCCTCGGTCACGCCATCGGCCACCGCGTCGGCATACCGCATGGCCATGCAGCTGCGGCACTGGTTGTGAAACGCAATGCGAAGTCGCAGCAGCTCGCGCAGGCGCTCAGACAGCACCGCGTGCTGCTTGAGTGCACCGGCAAATCGCGCATAAGCTTTGGCCAACTCAGGATGATGG
>CANHGF010000342.1 GCA_947460065.1 Comamonadaceae bacterium | reverse complement strand
GAATGGCTGCCGTTGCCGGGCGAGCCCATGGAAAAACGCCCGGGCTGGGCCTTCATCGCGGCGATCAAAGCCGGCAGGCTGCGGGCCTCGACCTTGGCGGGGTTGACCGCAATCACCAGAGGGATGGTGAGCATCAGCGAGATCGGTGCAAAGTCGCGCCGGCTGTCATAGCCCAGCTTAGGGAAGGTGTACTGGGCTGTCACAAAAGGCACAGGCACAAGCAGCAGCGTGTGGCCGTCGGGCGCGGAGCGGGCCACGAACTCGGTGCCTATGGTGGTGGCTGCACCCGGCTTGTTGTCAATCACCACCGGCTGGCCCAGGCGCTCGGTCATCTTCTGACTGACCGCGCGCGCGATGATGTCGGTCGATCCGCCAGGCGCAAAAGGCACGACCAGCCGAATCGGACGGCTCGGAAATTCCTGCGCCCACAGAGATGCGTTGCCAACGCCCAGGGCCAAAAGAGCAAGGACGGCGGCGCGGCGAAGGGGCTTGAATGTCATGGGGCTTACTCCTGTTCGAATGCATGGACCTTGGGCAGGCAGGACGCGTCAAGTTGCAGAAAACGCGCCGCGTTGCGCCAGAGGATATGGTCTTTGTCCTCGTCGGAAAACATCGACTGCTGGCGTATCCAGGGGACGGCACCGCCGATGATGTTGCCGCTGGCCGGATGGTCGGTGCCTATCATCAGCTTGTCGCGCCCGCAGCGCTTGAACAGCAGGGCAAGTGCGTCGTCGTCGTGAACCAGACAGTCGAAATACATCTGCGAAAGGTAATCCACCGGCGGGCGGGCCATGGTGTTGCCATCGCGGCCTTGGTGGTAGCGCAGGTTGAAACGGCCTACCCCAAAGTGAATCCAGCCTCCTCCCTGGGTGAACATGATGCGCAGGTCTGGGTGGCGATCGAGCAAGCCGCTGTAGACCACTGACATGGCTGCCAGACTCGATTCGAGCGGCGCACCAAAAGAATTTTCAAAGTGGTAGCGCGGAAAACGCTCTTCGCCCGGCTTGCCCCAGTAGACCGGATGAACCACGATGGACAGGCCCATGGCGGCAGCCGCTTCGAGCAGTGGCAGTACCTGCGGGTCATCGAGGTTGCGGCCGTTCACATTGGAGGCAATCACGATCGCGCGCAGACCGAGTCGGCCAGCCGCGTCTTCCATCATCTCGCGGGCCAGATGAGGGTGCTGCATGGGCAGCATGGCCAGGCCGCGGTAGCTGCGCGGATAGGCGCGCTGTACCTCGGCGATTTCTTCATTGAGCTCCAGGGTAAAGTGCCGTGCCTGGGCCTCATCGAGGTGGTAGTTCCAGAAGATGCCAGTTGGAATGGGGCATTGCATGTCTATGCCCTCGTGCATACGCCGGTCCTCGGCCCGTGCGGCCGGGTCGGTCAGCAGCGATCGGCTGACCGCAAAGCTCAGGGCATGCTCACCCATGCTCACCCGCTCACTGCCTTTGGCGTCGCGGTCCAGGCGCCAGCCATACCAGTCCTGCCCCGCTGCGCACGCCGCCAAGCCGCGCGGCGTCCAATGAGAATGCATGTCAATGACCATGAATTCAGTCTAACAGCCACCCACCGACTGCCGCATTACTTTGCCGCATTACTTTGCTGCATCACTTGTCACGCAGCGCCGCCCGCAACTGCTCGCGCACCTGAGGCCGACCGGCAAAGGGGTCACTGGGGGTACGCCCCTCCAGGATGTCTTCCATCCGGGTCTGCACAGAGGCCAGGGCCTGGGGGTGGCTGTAAATGTAGAACTGGCCGGTGGCTATCGCCGCAAAGGTGCGCTCGGCCACCTCAGCGGCGCTGACCTTGCCGGCCTGCACCGCCTTGTCGATCATGGCCAGGCCGACCTGCTGGCTGCGGGTGGCCTGCTGGGCGCCAGCAGGCCGGTTGCGGTGGCTCTGGCTGATGCCGGTGGCCACAAAGTAGGGGCACAGCAGCGAAACGCCAATCTGATCGCTGACCAGGCTCAGGTCATGGAGCAGGGTTTCAGTCAAGGAGACCACCGCATGCTTGCTGACGTTGTAGACGCCCATGTTCGGCGGATTGAGCAATCCGGCCATGCTGGCGGTGTTGACGATATGCCCGCGCCAGCCGGGATCGGCCTGGGCGGCAGCGAGCATCATGGGGGTGAATAGCCGGATCCCATGGGCTACACCCATCAGGTTGACGCCGAGCACCCACTGCCAGTCTTCCAGAGAGTTTTCCCAGATCAGACCACCGGCCCCCACGCCGGCGTTGTTGAACAGCAGCTGCGGCGCGCCCCACTGCTGCTGGACCTGCTGCGCCATGACCTGCATGGCGGACGCATCAGCCACACTGAGTTCGAAGGGCAGTACCTGCGCGCCGGCTGCGCGCTGCTCGGCCACTGCCGCTTCCAGCGCATCGGTCTGCACATCGACCAGCACCAGACGCATACCGGCTCGCGCTGCTATGCGCGCCAGTTCCAGGCCAAAGCCAGAGCCGGCGCCGGTGATCAGGGCCGTCTTGCCGCGCCAGTCGGCCGCGCTCATGGCTTGACCGCCCGCAGCGCGTAGCCAATACGCGGAAAGTGCACATGCACCGGCCCGGCGCGGTCGTCTTCGCGGGCCAGGGTGTAGCGGCTAGCGGTGGCGGCCACCAGGGTGCCTTCGGTGGGCTCCAGACCAAAGCTCTCGGCGGCCACAGTGACGCGACTGCCCAAAGCGATGCCATGGTCGTCCTGAAACAACTCGCCGTCCACCGGCTTGGGCGTGCTGCTGCGCGCAAGCTCTATGGCTTGCGCTGAGGTGTAGCGCTCTACCGTGCCGTGGCCCATGGCCGCCATGCGGTCCATCCAGGCCAGAACCGTCGGGTAGGCCTCCAAAATGCCGGCCAGGACCGGGGTCTGGCTGCGGGTGAACCACAGGGGGTGGTAGGCGGCAAAGTCGGCCACGCTGGGCTGCGCGCCGAGCAGGTAGGGGCCGGCCTGCAGCATCTGCGCCAGGCGCTGCAAGTAGGTTTTGTAGGCGCCGGTGGCATCTGCCGGCCGGGGCCGCGGCATCCCCGCGCCCATGGCCTTGCGGTCTTCGGCAAAGGACTGCACCGCCTGCGGCGGCGCCTTGGCAAACATCTGAGCCATGCCGGCCGCCTGCGTGCTGTAGGACATGGAGGCCCAGAACAAGGTGGCGTCGGCCCACTGCGCCAGCGGGCCGGCCAGGCCCTCGACCGCTGCAGGCATCAGGGCTGGTGCGGGTACCAGTTCATCAAGGGCCTGAGCGATCAGGACGGTGTCGCAATAGATGTCGGCCCCGACCTGAAGAATCGGGGTCTTGCGGTAGCCGCCGGTCAAGGCCATCACATCGGGCTTAGGCATAACCATGGGGATGAACACCGACTTCCAGGCCAGGCCCTTGTAACCCAGCATAAGGCGGGCTTTTTCTGCAAACGGCGAAGCCGGGTAATGGTGCAGCACGACGTTGTTCATGAGGTCTCCTTCAGTGTTATCAGCCCGATGCGGGGCGCTTTGCTGACCCGGCTCAAGGCATGGCCCGGGCAATGATGGCATCGAGATCGGCTTGTAGGCCCAGGGTTCCAAAAGCCTGGCCCGAGTGGCCGGCCAGGCGTGAATCACAAAAGGCTTGCCACACCGCGGCCGGCGCAGATTGCACCAACAG
>CANHGF010000341.1 GCA_947460065.1 Comamonadaceae bacterium | reverse complement strand
GTCGAAGCGGCGCAGTTTGATGTACAGGCTTTGGCGCGACAAGCCCAGCATTTCTGCAGCTGAGGCACGGTTGTCACCGGTCAGCTGCAGCGCCGCTTCAATGCACAGCTGCTCGATCAGGTCGGTGGTTTCGCGCACGATGTCCTTGAGCGGCATCCGGCCGACCAGTTCGGTCATCTGGCTGGCTGAACGAGGCAACTCGCGCGGCGCACGAACGTCAGGGCTCAGCCGCCGGCCCATGTCGCGGATGGTAAAGCCCAAGCACTTGTCTGGACCGCGGGTGATGGCCACAGCAGAAATCTCAACCTCGGCGGTCGAGCCCAGCTCGCCGCGCATTTGCGTGGCATACAGGCGCACTGTGCCGTGCTGGCGCAAATTGGTCAGCAGCACCCGCAGGTCGACGCCGGAGCGGCCCAGCCAAGCGTCGAGCAGCACGCCCCTGGCCAGGTCGGCATTGCCCAGCTCGGCCAGGTCGACAAAGGCTTGGTTGACCGTCAGCACCCGTCCGTCGAGGTCGGTGACGGCCATCGCATCGGGGGCCTGCTCCATGACACTGGCCAGCAACTGATTGCCGGTGGGGGCCATTGGTGCTGGCGCAGCATTGGCCTGGGTACACAGACGCAGCAGAAACTGCAGGGCCTGATCTTCCCGAAACTGCGATGCCGAGGCCAGGAATTGTTGCCCGCTGTTCACACGCACCAGCACCGGCTCGGCCCGACCGGTGCTGCGCAGCCGCTCGAGCATGTCGCGCAGGGCTCGCAAGCTGACCGCCTCGAGCTTATCGCTCAGGTTCAGGTTGGCCGCCGGGGTCTTCTCGCCGAGCAAGGCTTGTGCGGCTGGGTTGATTTCGGTGACTTTGTCCAGCGCGCCGTCAAGGATGAGGACTGGCTCCGAGGCCAGTTGAAACAGCAGGCGGTAGCGCGTCTCGGCCTGACGCAGGCGCCAGTAGTCGCGCTCCATCGACAGCTGGGCCGTGACAAGACGCTGCTGCAGGGCCACTTGTGGGCGCAGATCGCGCGCAAAAGCAATGCTGCAGGCGCCGGCGCCTGCTTTGCCTTGACCCGTGGCGGGAAGCTGTACCACCGAATACGACAGCGGCAGATCGCTGCCATCGGGCAAGGTGTGGTTGATGTGGCGCCATGGACCAGCCGTCTCTTGACCGGTGGGGCTGAGCAAAGCCTGCACCTTCGGCTGGCTCTCAATCGTCACCGTTTGTACCCAGGGCTTGCCGCGCCATTGCTGGCATCCTTGGGCTATCAGCTCATCGCCGCTGAAGGCGAGGTCGACGATCACGCCTTGGCCGTCGATGAGCAGCACCACATCGGCGGCAGCGGTCAGCAGCTGCGCCAGTGCATCGGGCTGCAGGTCGGCCAAAAACTCCGCAGCTTTGCCCAACTGCCTCTCGGTGAGGATGGGGTGCTCAGTGGTCATGGGCGCTCTTTCGTCCGAATCAGTATGAGTTTGCAGATGTCCCCATTGCCTTAGGGCTGTAGGCTCGTCTGCTTGAGCAGCGATTCGGCCAACTCGGGCGCAGCGGCTGCGTCAGTGACCACTGCGTCGACCTTGATCTGGTCGGCCAGTTGGGGTTCAAGCAAGAAGGCAACGCCTCCTGCGAGGGTCAGGATGTGGGGGTTCATGCTGGCGCGGCGAATTTGCTGAACGCAGCTGTCGAGCACGCCGATCTGGGCCACATTGCCCAGGCTGAGCCCGACCACGTCAAACCACTCCCGCTCGACCAGGGCCGACAGCGAGCCAGTGGGCTGGATGAAGCTGGTCGATACATCCCAGCCAGCGCGGTAGAAGAACTCAGCCACCAACGACAGGCCAAAGGTGTGCTGCTCGCCCGGGCTGGGCAGGAGCAGCACGCGCCGCTGGGGTTGTTGCCCTTCGTTGATCCGCGCGCCCAGGCCGAAGGCCGAGCTGTTGGCTCGAAGCAGCTGCTGCAGCCGCCCCATGGCCACCGTCACTTCGGTGAAGCTGCACTCATCGCAATTCCAGTAGTCCCCCAGCTTGCGCGCTGCCG
The DNA here is from genome assembly GCA_947460065.1 of Comamonadaceae bacterium. Lineage (GTDB taxonomy): Bacteria > Pseudomonadota > Gammaproteobacteria > Burkholderiales > Burkholderiaceae_C > Polaromonas. The sequence continues at coordinate 1,625 of CANHGF010000341.1, read as the reverse complement.
GTGTCAGCAGGTCCAGGAAGATCGATTGCACCGAGGCGCCACGCTGGCGCAGGGCAGCTACTGCCTCGTGCAAGGTCGTGTCATCGGCATGCAGGATAAGTTGGGTCAGATGCGCGACGTCGGCGTCGTTGATGAGTGAGCCTGCAGGACGGGACGGCGCATCGCCCGCCCCGTAGGCGCGCACCAAGCGGGGGATGATTTCGCTTTCGACGGCCTTGGCCAGCAGCACCGTTTGCTCGTCCCGGTACCGAGCCCCCGCGCCGCTTGGCGGGGCTGCGGGGATGTCAGGCAGGGCCTTCTGCTTGGGGTGAGTCTTGTTGTTCTTGTCGATCGAGCCCATCGTGGTCTCCTTGCGCACCGGGACACTGCCGCGGACTTGTGCGCATGAGTTCCGGTCTGCTGATCGTCCAGTTTGGGGTGAGCCGGGCTCGCCGCATCGCCGGGTTGGCAGTCAGTGGAACAGTCCACAACGCTGTTTTTACTTGGAAGGGGGGGTTAGGTCAAAGGTTTTTTTGCGAAAGCTGGAGTTTTCTGCTTGTCTGTTGTCAAAATAAATATACGTCAATTAAAGTTGACACAACAGCAAGACCCGACTAAATTGTGGGCAGTACGGCAGAAATGACTCAGACAACAAAGAGACACCCCATGCGGCCTGAGACCCCGCGCCCGCCTGCCCGGCGGCCGCTTTACACCCCGCAAGAGCGCCAAAGGCGCGATGCCAGCGCCTGGACCTGGGTCCAGGGCCTGCTCGCGCCGGTGCAGTTTCTCGTCTTTTTGGTGAGCTTGGGTTTGGTCCTGCGTTTTCTCTGGACAGGGCAGGGCCAGGCTGCGGCCGAATGGTCCATCGTGCTCAAGACCTTGGTGCTCTACACCATCATGATCACCGGCTGCATCTGGGAGAAGGTGGTCTTTGGCAAGTACCTCTTCGCTCCGGCCTTTTATTGGGAAGACGTCTTCAGCATGCTGGTGCTGGCTCTGCACAGCGCTTATCTGGTGGCCTTGTTCAAGGGTCTGCTCGATACGCAGGCGCTGATGTGGCTGGCCCTGGCCGCCTATGCCGCCTATCTGATCAATGCCGGCCAGTTCCTGATCAAGTTGCGGGCGGCGCGACTGGACGCCGCGGCCTCAGCGGCCGTTGAGGACGCTCATCACAAGCAGGAGGTTCCCGCATGAGCCCAGTGATTCCCCTGCGCGTCGAAGCATCCGCCTGTCAGGACATGCCGGTGCTGCGCGAGCGCGGCCAGAGAGAGGTGTTTTGCGGCCTGACGGGCATCATCTGGCTGCACCGCAAGATCCAGGATGCGTTTTTCCTGGTGGTGGGATCGCGCACCTGCGCGCACCTGCTGCAGTCGGCAGCGGGCGTCATGATTTTTGCCGAGCCACGCTTTGCCACCGCCATCATCGACGAGCGCGACCTGGCCGGCTTGGCCGATGCCAACGAAGAGCTCGACAAAGTGGTCCAGCGCCTGCTCTCGCGCCGGCCCGAAATCAAGCTTTTGTTTCTGGTCGGCTCTTGCCCTTCGGAGGTGATCAAGCTCGACCTGTCCCGCGCCGCCACCCGCTTGTCGGCCCAGTTCTCGCCGCAAGTGCGGGTGCTCAATTACTCGGGCAGTGGCATTGAAACC
>CANHGF010000340.1 GCA_947460065.1 Comamonadaceae bacterium | reverse complement strand
TGGTTTGGTACGCCCTCGGGCTACGCCATGATCGCCCAGCGCCACATGGCCGAGTTCGGCACCACCCGTGACCAGCTTGGCGCCATCGTCACCGCCTGCCGCAAGCACGGCGCGGCCAATCCGAATGCGCAGCTGCGCAAGCCGCTCACGCTCGAGCAGTACCGCCAGTCGCGGCTGATCGTTGCGCCCCTGACCCGTGACGACTGCTGCCTGGTCTCTGACGGCGGCGCGGCGGTGGTGGTGATGTCGGCCGAGCGGGCCCGACAGCTGCAGATCAGCAAGCCGGTGTCCATCCTAGGCTTTGGTCAAGGCCAGACCTCGTGGGAGGTGGTGCAGCGGCCTGTGCTCACTGGCACTGCGGCTGCCGTATCAGCGCAGACCGCCTTCAAGATGGCTGGCCTTGCGCCCAAGGACATCGATGTGGCCCAGCTCTACGACTGTTTTTCCATCGTCCCACTGATCACGCTGGAGGACTACGGCTTTTGTAAGAAGGGCGAGGGCGGCCATTTCGTCGAAGGTGGGCGGCTGGAAATCGGCGGCGATCTGCCACTCAACACCGCCGGCGGTCTACTGTCGGAAACTGGCATGCCTGGCCTGCAGATGGTCATCGAGGGCGTGCGCCAAATCCGGGGCGAGGCCGTCAATCAGGTCAAGGGTGCAAACACCTGCGTCGTTAGCAATCAGGGCGGGATCATGCACACGCATGCCACGCTCATCCTGGGGCAATGAGGAGTAGCCATGAGTGATATCGACCTGCCTCTTCCCATCCGCACCGACTTGACCGCGCCCTATTGGGACAGCCTGCAGCAAGGCGTGCTGTCCTATCAAAAATGCAGCCGCTGCGGTCATGGCTGGTTGCCTGCGCGCACCGAATGCCCGTCCTGCTTGCACGACCAGTGGCAATGGGTCGCAGCCAGCGGCCAAGCCAAGGTGGTCAGCTGGGTGGTGTTTCACATCGCCTATCACAAGGCCTTCGAAAGCCGCCTGCCCTACAACGTGGCCATCATCGAGCTAGCCGAAGGCCCGCGTCTGATTAGCAACGTGGTGGGCCTGGCCGATCCCAATGCTCTGCGCATCGACCAGCCGGTACTGCTGCGCATCGAGCACGAGGGCGACTTCGCCCTACCGCGCTTTGTGCCTGCCTGAATGAAGTTTTAAAAAAATAGCCCACCGCAACCGACCAGGAGACAGACCATGCTCAAACGATGGACCGCAAGATTGACTGTCGCAGCCACCCTGGCTGCGCTGGTCTGGGCGCCGGCAGCGGCGCAGGACACCTTCCCCTCGCGCAGCCTGCGCATTGTGGTGCCGACTTCGCCGGGCAGCGGGTCGGACATCGTGGGTCGTTTCATGGCGGAGCAGCTCGGTACCGTACTGGGCCAGACCGTGGTGGTGGAAAACCGCGCCGGCGGCAATGGGGTGATTGCGGCCATGGCGGTCAAGCAGGCGCCAGCCGACGGCTACACCCTGTTCCTGGGCACCAACACCCATCTGGCTGTCAATCCGGTGGTGATCAAGGACATCCCCTATGACGCGGTCAAAGACCTCAAGCCCATCAGCGGCCTGACCCGCGGCATGATGGTGCTGGTCTCCTCGGCCTCCAATCCCCGGCTGCAGACCCTGGCCGATCTGGTGCAGGCCGGCCGCGAGAGCCAGAAGAAGCTCAATGTCGGCACCTACACCGCCGGCTTTCACCTGTCGGCCGAATGGTTCGGCGCAGTCACCAAGACCCGCCATGTCAATGTGCCCTACCGGGGTGCGCCGGAAGTGTTTCTGGGGCTGCTGGGTAATCAGCTCGATTGGTCGGTCAGCGACCTGATCGCGGCCATGCCGCAGGTCAAGGCCGGCAAGCTGCGGGCGCTTGCCGTGACCGGCGATATCCGGCATCCGGACTATCCCGAGATTCCCACCGCCAAGGAACTGGGCTACCCTGAATACGTCAATTACACCTGGACCACCTTGACGGTGCGCAGCGAAACCCCCGAGGCTGTGACCAACCGGCTGGTCGAGGCGGTGCAGAAGGTGCTGGCCCTGCCGGTCACCAAGGAGTTCACCCGCAAGATCGGATCGGACCCTCTGAATTTGGCCACGGGTGATATGCGCCGCTTCCAGATCAGCGAAATAGAGCGTTTTCGAGCAGTGGCCAATTCGGCTGGCATCAAGCCGGAATGAGGGTGAGATCATGAGCGACCAGTCTTTGGCGCACTGGAGTGGCAAGGCCGCGGTAGTCACCGGCGGGGCGCGCGGGCAGGGCGCTTGTGTGGCCCGCCTGTTGGTGCAAGCCGGGGCTACCGTGTATTTGCTCGACGCGCTGGCGCCTGAAGACGCCGCTTGGGTCCGCCTGCATGAGCAACTGCAGGGGCTGCCTGGTCGGGTGGTACCTGTGCATGCCGACGTGGGCAGCGAGTCGGTCTGGGCCGAACTGGCCGAGCGGCTGCGTCAGGAGGGCCTGCCGGTGCAGGGCCTGGTCAACAACGCCGGCATCACCGGACCGCGCGCGCCGGTGACGCAGACCACGCTGGAAAATTGGCAGCGGGTGATGGACACCAACCTGACCGGCAGCTTTTTAGGCATCCGTGCCATGGCGCCGCTGATGCAGCGCGGTGGCGCCATCGTCAACGTCTCGTCTACCGTCGGCATGACCGGCTATTTCTCGGCCGCTTACAGCTGCAGCAAATGGGCCTTGCGCGGCCTGACCCGCAGCGCCGCCATGGAACTGGGCCCGCGCGGCATCCGCGTCAACTGCATCTGCCCGGGCGTGGTCGATACCGAGATGGTGCGCAACTACCCGGCTTTGGTGGAGACGCTCAAAGGCATCATCGCCCTGGAGCACATGGCCCAGCCCGAGCAATTGGCCGATGTGATGTTTTTCCTCCTGGGCCCGCAATCGTCTTACATCACCGGCGCCGATCTGGCGGTCGACGGTGGAGTGACCGGCACTGGCATCTACTGGCCGGTCGGCCGTGAGCTGGGGGTGATCTGAAATGGTTTTTTCAAAGGACACGCAAGAGGTTCATCGCACCGCGTCATGACGTGGACACGGTGCTTGTTTCGCAGGGACGTCGTTCATCAATCGGCATATCAAGGAAGGGGACTTCTATGAAGTATTCAAGCAAATTCAAACAATGGGCCGGCGCTGCCGTTCTCGGCGCGGCGGCCTTGGCCGGTGGCCCAGCTCTCGCGCAGACGCTCAAGATCGGTGCGATCAACCCTTACAGCGGACCCTTGGCTCTGTACGGCACCGAAGTGACTCGCGGCTACGAGCTGGCGGTCGATCGCATCAACGCCAGCGGCGGCCTGCTGGGCAGGAGGGTCGAGCTGGTGCGCGGTGACGCGTCCAACCCGCAGCAAGGCATTGCCACCGTGGAGCAGCTGGCGGTCAAGGACAAGGTGGACATGTATATGGGCACCTACATCAGTGGTATCTCGCTGACGGCCAGCGATGCGGCCATGCGCTATAACAAGCTGTACTGGGAAACCAATGCGGTGGCAGTCAACCTGACCGAGCGCGGGCTGCCCAACTTTATCCGTAGCGGCCCTGACGGCAATGCGTTCGCGGTGACCTCGGTCAACGTGATCCGCAACCTGATCGCGCCCAACCTCAAGAAGGACATCAAGGGCCTGAAGGTCTGGATCGAGCACGAGGACTC
>CANHGF010000339.1 GCA_947460065.1 Comamonadaceae bacterium | reverse complement strand
GGAGCCGTAGAGCCAACCATGATTTTGACCGGATAGCGCCGAAATATTGTGAAAAATAGTATTTAATAACTATTCTTGAGATTCTTGAGATTCTTGAGATTCAAGGACCGCGCCGGCAATGCGCAGCGCTTGCTACAGCTTGCCCTGCAGCTCACATCTTTGGACCGGTAACTCCCTCTGAAAATAGTCCAAGCTCAGCCAATCCCTCCGCACGCTTCACCGAGCTTTCTGACGTCAGTACGCAGATGCCTGCCTTCGCGCTTGGAGATGGCAATTAGCACAAAGCATGGGCAAAATACAAAATTCATCGCCAAACGCGATGCCTCACCCTGCATGAAAAGCTCTGAACGCAACTTTGCCCGCCGCATGGACCTGACCTCGCTGCAGTTGTTTGTGGCGGTGTGCGAGCTCGGCAGCATTGGGCGGGCGGCTGAGCGGGAGTTCATCGCGGCCTCGGCCATCAGCAAGCGTTTATCAGAACTCGAGGCCACGGTCGGCACCCAGTTGCTTTACCGTCATGCGCGCGGCGTCAACCTCACGCCCGCGGGCGAGAGCCTGCTGCACCATGCACGCTCGGTGCTGTTTAGCCTGGAGAAGATGCAGGGCGAGCTCAGCGAATACGCCGACGGGGTGCGCGGCCATGTGCGGGTGCACGCCAGCATCTCGGCCATCGTGCAGTTTCTGCCCGAAGACCTGGGCGCCTTCATCCGGGCGCACGACCAGGTCAAGGTGGATCTGGAAGAGCACCTGAGCTCGGAAGTGATCCGGGCGGTACAAGAAGGCGCAGCGGATCTGGGCATTTGCAACACGGCCGGCGGCTTCGGAGATTTGCAGAGCCTGCCCTATCGGCGCGACCAGCTGGTGCTGATCGTGCCGCGCGGCCATGCGCTGGCTGGCAGCCCTGCGGTGGCCTATGCAGACACGCTGGACTTCGACCAGGTCGGCCTGCATTCGACCAGCTCCATTTACGTGGCCTTGCGCCAGGCGGCCGAGGCGGTCGGGCGCACCATACGCCTGCGCATCCATGTGACCAGCCTGGACGCCATGTGCCGCATGATCCACAACGGCCTGGGCGTCGGCGTGATGCCGGCGCGCGCCTTCGAGCTGATGCACGGCGTGGGCGAGCTCGAATCGGTGCCGCTGACCGACGCCTGGGCCCAGCGCGAGCTGCGCATGATCGCGCGCGATTTCTCCAGTCTGCCCGTCACCGCTCGGCTGCTGGTCGAGCACCTGCAGCAAGGCGCCAGCCAGACCGAACGGCTGGCGGCCTAGAACCCTCAAAATACAAGCACTGATTCAACGACCAAAAGAAAGGCCACCATGGGACGCACACTCTACGACAAGCTCTGGGACGATCATGTCGTTCACACCGAAGACGATGGCACCACCATCCTCTACATCGACCGTCACCTCACCCATGAGGTGACCAGCCCGCAGGCCTATGAGGGCCTGCGCGAAGCTGGCCGCAAAGTCTGGCGGGTCAGCTCGGTGGTGGCCACCGCCGACCACAACACGCCCACCGACGGCTGGGAAAACGGCTACGACGGCCTGACCGACCCGATCAGCAAGGAGCAGATCGTTACCCTGGACAAGAACATCGCCGAGTTTGGCGCTGCGGTCTATTTCCCCTTCCTGTCCAAGCGCCAGGGCATCGTGCATGTGATTGGCCCGGAAAACGGCGCCACCTTGCCGGGCATGACGGTGGTCTGCGGCGACTCGCACACTGCCACGCACGGTGCCTTCGGCGCGCTGGCCCACGGCATCGGTACCAGCGAGGTTGAGCATGTGCTGGCCACGCAAACGCTGCTGGCCAAAAAAGCTAAGAATATGCTTGTAAAGGTCGAGGGCAAGCTAGCCGCCGGCCTGACCGGCAAGGACATCGTACTGGCCATCATCGGCAAGATCGGCACAGCCGGCGGCACTGGCTACACCATTGAGTTTGCTGGTTCGGCCATCCGCGATCTGAGCATGGAAGGCCGGATGACGGTCTGCAATATGGCCATTGAAGCCGGCGCCCGCGCCGGTCTGGTGGCCGTTGACGCCAAGACCATCGAATACGTCAAGGGTCGCGCCATGGCACCGGGCACCGACCCCAAAACCGGCCGCTTTGAAGGCGGCCCGGAATGGGAGATGGCCGTGCAGTTCTGGAAGACCCTGCAGTCCGACGCCGATGCCAAATTTGACGCGGTGGTCGAGATCGACGCCAGCCAGATCCTGCCCCAGGTCACCTGGGGCACCTCGCCCGAAATGGTGCTGTCCATCGAAGACCGGATCCCCGATCCCGACAAAGAAAAAGACCCGGTCAGGCGCGACGCCATCGAGCGTGCCCTCGGCTATATGGGGCTGCAGCCGGGTAAGCCGATCAACGACATCACGGTCGACAAGGTCTTCATCGGCTCTTGCACCAACAGCCGCATTGAAGACATGCGCGAAGCGGCGGCCATCATCAAGAAGATCGGCCGCCGGGTGGCGCCCAACATCAAGCTGGCCCTGGCCGTGCCGGGCTCTGGCCTGGTCAAGGCCCAAGCGGAAGCTGAAGGCCTGGACAAAATTTTCACCGCTGCCGGCTTTCAGTGGCGCCAGCCCGGTTGCTCCATGTGCCTGGGTATGAACGCCGACCGGCTTGAGCCCGGCGAGCGCTGCGCTTCCACCAGCAACCGCAACTTCGAAGGTCGGCAAGGTCAGGGCGGCCGCACCCACTTGGTCAGCCCGGCCATGGCGGCCGCTGCAGCCATCCACGGCCATTTTGTGGACGTCCGCAAATTCAGCTGAAGCGGCACCCAGACATCACAGCCAGGACACCTCAACATGCAAAAGTTCACCACCCACACCGGCATCGTGGCGCCGATCGACCGCGCCAACGTCGACACCGACGCCATCATGCCCAAGCAATTCCTCAAGTCCATCCACAAGACCGGCTTTGGCCCGCACCTCTTTGACGAGTGGCGCTACAAGGACCCGGGCTACTACGGCAAGCCTTCTGCCGAGCGCCAGCCCAACCCCGACTTTGTGCTCAACCAACCCCGTTACCAGGGCGCCAGCGTGCTGCTGGCGCGCAAGAACTTTGGCTGCGGATCTTCACGCGAACATGCGCCCTGGGCCATCGGCCAGTACGGCTTTCGCGTCGTCCTGGCGCCCAGCTATGCCGACATCTTCTTCAACAACTGCTTCAAGAGCGGGCTGCTGCCCCTGGTGCTCAGCGAAACGCAAATCGATCAGCTGTTCAATGAAGTCTCGGCCTTCCCTGGCTACAAGCTGACCATCGATCTGGAGCGCCAGCGCATCATCAAGGGCCAGGGCGAAGAGATCCCGTTCGAAGTCAATGCCTTTCGCAAATACTGCCTGCTCAATGGTCTGGACGACATCGGCCTGACCCTGCGACACAAGGACAAGATCGCGGCCTTTGAAGCGCATCGCCTGGCCGCCAAACCCTGGTTGGCCCGCAGCTTCAACTGAACACCTCACGCACGGACACACCTCATGAAAATCGCAGTTCTTCCTGGTGACGGCATCGGCACCGAAATCGTCGCAGAAGCGGTCAAGGTGCTGCAGGCCCTGGGCCTGAAGTTTGAAATGGAGCAGGCCCTGGTGGGCGGGGCCGCTTACGAGGCCCACGGCCACCCCCTGCCCGAATCAACGCTCAATCTGGCCAAGCAG
>CANHGF010000338.1 GCA_947460065.1 Comamonadaceae bacterium | reverse complement strand
TAGCTACGACACCCTGATGGGGCCCTACACCTCACCGGCCTACAAGACCATGCTCGAAGACGTGGCTGGCATTGACGTGGTGGACGACCTGACGGTGCGTTATCGCTTTCGCAAGCCCAACCGGGAATTGCCCCTGACTGTCGGAGGCCTGCCGGTGTTTAGCCGCGCCTGGGGCGTGGAGGGCGGCAAAACCAAGCGCTTTGACCAGGTGGTGATGGACATTCCCATAGGCAGTGGCCCTTACAAGATCGGGCCGGTGCGCTTTGGCAAGGACATCACCTATGTGCGCGATCCCGGCTATTGGGCGCGCGATCTGGGCGTGCGCCGTGGCATGGCCAATTTCGACCGCATCACCGTCAAGATTTACAAGGACAACACCGCCAGACTGGAGGCACTCAAGGCCGGCGAGTTCGATCTGATGCGATTTTTCTCGGCGGGCGACTGGGCACGCCGCGTCAAGGGCAAGCGGTTTGACAGCGGTGAACTCTTCAAGGGCGAGTTCAGGCATAAGCTGCCTTCAGGCTTTCAGAGCTATGTGATCAACATCCGGCGCGACAAGTACAAGGATGTGCGGGTGCGTGAAGCGCTGGGCCTGGCCATGGACTACGAATGGATGAACCGCCAGCTGTTCTACGGCGCTTACCAGCGGGTGGTGGGACTGTTTGGCAACACCGATTGCCAGGCCTCCGGGCTGCCGAGCGAGCCTGAGCTGGCGCTGCTCGAGCCCTGGAAGGAGCAGGTTCCAACTGCAGCCTTCGGCCCCATGGCCAAGCCACCGCGCACCGATGAGGGCAGCAGTTTGCGCGGCAACCTCAGGCGCGCCCGCGACCTGCTGGCCGCAGCGGGCTGGACCATCCAGGACGGAGTGCTGCGCAACGCCCAGGGGCAGGCTTTTGTCATTGAGTATCTCGACAGCAACGAGGGCGGCGCCCGGGTGGTCACCCCCTGGTCGCGCAACCTGGAAAAGCTGGGCATACGCATGAACTACCGCCCAGTCGACTACGCGCTCTATCAGCAGCGACTGCAGCGCTTCGAGTTCGATATCACCACCATCGCCTATGGCGGCACCCACAGCCCGGGGCAGGAATACGCCGATCTGTTTGGCAGCAAGGCGGCGCAGACCGAGGACTCAGGTAACCTGACCGGCATCAGCAGCCCGGCGGTCGATGCACTGATCGCGCGCATGGTCGCGGCCAAGACCAAGTCGGAGTTTTTGCCAGCCTGCCGCGCTCTTGAGCGGGTGATTGCGCACAGCCATATCCTGATACCCCAGTGGTCTGCGCCTACGCACCGCATGGCCTTCAATCAACAAAGGCTGGCCCGGCCCGCGCAGATGCCGCCCTATGTCACCGGGGAAGCCTGGGCTCTGTTTACATGGTGGAGGCGCTGATGCTGGCCTATATCGTCAAACGCCTGCTCTTGATGATTCCGACCCTGTTTGGGGTCCTGCTGCTGACCTTTGCCGTCATTCAGTTTGTGCCGGGTGGTCCGGTCGAGCAATACCTGGCCGAAGCCAAGGCCGGCCCTGGCGGCGGCGGCGCTGAGGCCGGCGGCCTGAGCTACCGGGGGGCGCAGGGCGTCAACCCTCAGCGCCTGGAGCAGATCAAGGCCCTCTACGGCTTTGACAAGCCGGCCCATGAGCGTTTTTTTCAGATGCTGGTGCAGTTTGCGAGCTTTGATCTGGGCAAGAGTTTTTTCCAGAACAAGGCGGTGGCCGATCTCATCATCGAAAAGTTGCCGGTCTCGATCAGCTTGGGACTTTGGACCTTTTTCATCAGCTACCTGGTGGCGGTGCCGCTGGGTGTGGCCAAGGCGGTGCGCGCCGGCTCGCGCTTTGACACGGTCACCACCTTGCTGGTGCTAGCGGGCTATGCGATTCCCGGCTTTGTCTTAGGCGTCGTTTTGCTGGTGGTCTTTGGCGGCCAGTTGCAGTGGTTCCCGCTGCGCGGGCTGACCTCGAGCAACTGGGAAGAATTGTCCTGGGGGGCGCGCATCGTTGATTACCTCTGGCACATCTGCTTGCCCGTGACCGCCATGGTCCTGGGCAGCTTTGCGGTGACTGCCATCCTGACCAAAAATGCCTTTCTGGAGGAAATCCGCAAGCAGTATGTGATCACCGCCCGGGCCAAGGGACTGTCGCAGCGCCAGGTGCTCTACAAGCATGTGTTTCGCAACGCGCTGCTTCCAATCGTGACTGGCTTTCCCGCCGCATTTGTTGGCGCGTTTTTCACGGGCTCGCTGCTGATTGAAACCCTGTTCTCGCTCGACGGTCTGGGCCTGCTCAGCTATGAGAGCGTGATCCGGCGCGACTATCCGGTGGTGCTGGGTACGCTGTATTTGTTCACGCTGATTGGTTTGGTGACCAAGCTGATCAGCGACCTCTGTTATGTCTGGGTCGATCCCCGTGTCCGCTTTGACTGAAGCTTCACCGGCCAGCCCGGTTGCGCCCGGCCTGTCGCCGTCCCGGCGGGCCTGGCTGCGCTTTAAGCGCAATCGCCTGGGCTTCTGGAGCCTGCTTGTGTTTGGCCTGATGGTGCTGCTCAGCCTGGCGGCCGAGTTGGTCTCCAATGACCGGCCCTTGCTGGTTCGCTACGAGGGCCAGTTCTACTCGCCGCTGCTCAAGACCTATCCGGAAAAGGTCTTTGGGGGCGACTTCGATACCGCCACCGACTACCACGACCCCTTCATACGTCAACGCCTGTCTGAGGGCAGCAACTGGGCCCTGTTCGCGCCCAACCCCTATGGCTACAAGACTATCAACTACTTTGCCCGCGAGCCCAACCCCTCTCGGCCAACGATGGACAACCTTCTGGGCACCGACGACCGAGGCCGAGACCTGCTAGCTCAACTGATTTACGGCTTTCGGGTCAGTGTTTTGTTCGCGCTGGCCCTGACCTTCACCGGTGTGCTGCTGGGAGTCATCACAGGGGCGATTCAGGGCTATTTTGGCGGCAGGACCGACCTGGCTTTCCAGCGCTTCATCGAGATCTGGGGTTCCATGCCCGAGCTGTATTTACTGATCATTTTCAGTGCGGTTTTTGCGCCCAGCGTATCGCTGCTGCTGGTCCTGCTCAGCCTGTTTGGCTGGATGGGCCTGTCCGACTATGTACGCGCCGAGTTCCTGCGCAACCGGCAGATGGACTATGTGCGCGCTGCCCGGGCCATGGGCCTGTCGCACTGGCAGATCATCGGCCGTCATGTCCTTCCCAACAGTCTGACGCCGGTGGTCACCTTCCTGCCTTTTCGTATGAGCGCGGCCATCCTGGCGCTGACCTCGCTGGACTTTCTGGGTTTGGGGGTGCCGCCCGGCACGCCCTCGCTTGGTGAATTGCTGTCGCAGGGCAAGAACAGCATCGACGCCTGGTGGATCTCGCTGTCGACCTTTGCAGTGCTGGTCACCACGCTGCTGCTGCTGACCTTTATGGGTGACGCGCTGCGCGATGCGCTAGACCCCAGAAAGGCCGAACGATGAGCGCGCCCCTGCTGCAAGTGCGCGATTTGCGCCTGTCCTTCGGCGATCAAGCCGTGGTCGGCGGGATTAACTTCGACATTGAAGCTGGGCAGAAGCTGGCCCTGGTGGGCGAGTCTGGCTCTGGCAAGACCGTCACCGCGCTGGGTCTGCTGGGCTTGGCCCAGGGCGCGCGGGTCAGCGGCCAGGTCCTGTTGC
>CANHGF010000337.1 GCA_947460065.1 Comamonadaceae bacterium | reverse complement strand
TGCGGCACCAGGCAGCAGTCGGCCAGCGTTGGGCTGTCGCCGTAGCAATAGCGCCCGCTGCCGGCACGCTCAAGCTGACGCTCGAGGGCCTGCAGACCCTCGTGGCACCAGTGGCGATACCACTCGTTCTTGGCCTCTTCAGTGACCTTGAGTTCGCGCACCAGGTATTTGAGGACCCGCAGATTGTTCAAGGGATGGATGTCACAGGCCACCGACTGGGCCAAGGCCCGCACCCGAGCGCGACCGAGGGCATCGGGCGGCAGCAAGGGCGGGGTCGGATGCACTTCGTCGAGGTATTCGATGATGGCCATCGACTGCGACAGGTATTGCCCCTGGTCTTCCAGCAAAGGCACAAAGCTGTCGGCCGACAGGGCGCCAAAGCCAGCCTTCCGGTGCTCACCCTTGAGCAGGTGAATCGGCATGTAATCGTAGGGCAGCTGCTTGAGCGCCAGCGCAATGCGCACCCGGTAAGAGGCGGAGGAGCGAAAGTAGTTGTAGAGCTTCATGCCGCGCAGCATAGCGCAGCGCTGGCCGAGCGCGCCAGCCCTGGGTCGACCTCAATAGTCGCCGGTGGCCAGGTTCTCGAATTTGGTGTGTCTGGCCACGAAAGCGAGCTTGGTGGTGCCGGTCGGGCCGTTACGCTGCTTGCTGATGATCACCTCCGCCACGCCGGGCTCCTTGCAAGCTTCCTTGGTGTAGTACTCGTCGCGGTAGATGAACATGATGACGTCGGCGTCCTGCTCGATCGCGCCTGACTCGCGCAGATCGCTCATCATCGGCCGCTTGTCGGTGCGCGACTCCACGCCGCGCGAGAGCTGCGACAGAGCAATCACCGGGCACTGCAGCTCCTTGGCCAGCATCTTCAGGCCGCGCGAAATCTCGCCAACGGCAGTGGCCCGGTTTTCGTCATTCATGCTGGTCGAAACGCTCATCAGCTGCAGGTAGTCGACCACAATCAGACCGAGCTTGCCGCACTGGCGGGCCAATCGCCGCGCGTTGGCGCGCAGTTCACTGACGGTCAGGCCAGGCGTCTCGTCGATATGCAGGGCCACGCTACGCCGACGCTCAATGGCCTCGGTCAGCCGCGGCCATTCTTCTTCGGTGAGCTTGCCGGTGCGCAAACGGCCCTGGTCGATGCGCCCGATCGAGCCCACGATACGCACCGCCAACTGCGAGGCGCCCATTTCCATGGAAAACACCGCCACCGGCAGTTGCTCGTGCAAGGCCACATGCTCGGCGATGTTGATGGCCAGCGCCGTCTTGCCCATGGAAGGTCGCGCCGCCAAAATGATCAGGTCACCCGCCTGCAGACCTGAGGTCTGCCGGTCCAGGTCCACAAAGCCGGTGGGCACGCCGGTGATGTCGTTCGGGTTGCGCGACATCTCCTCGACCCGATCAAGCAAGTCAACCACCAGGTTTTCCATGTTCTGGAAGCCCTGCTTCATGCGCGAGCCCTGCTCGCCGATGTGGAAGATCTTCTGCTCGGCCTCATCCAGAATGGCCGAGACCGGCTGGCCCTGGGTGTTGAAAGCTTTGGTGGCGATCTCATCACTGGCGGTCACCAACTTGCGCAAGATAGACCGCTCACGCACGATCTCAGCGTAGCGCCGTACATTGGCCGCGCTGGGCACATACTGGGCCAGTGAATTCAGATAGACCAGGCCACCCGCGGTTTCGGACTTGCCCTGGTTCTGCAGGTGTTCGAACACGGTGACCACATCGGCCGGCTTGCTGGCATTGATCAGCGCGCCGATGGCGCCAAAAATCAGCTGATGCTCATGCCGATAGAAGTCGGCGTTGACCAACAAGTCGCCCACCCGATCCCAAGCGCCGTTATCGAGCAGCAGGCCGCCAAGCACGCTGGCCTCGCCCTCGATCGAGTGCGGCGGAATGCGCAACTGCGCGATCTGCTGATCCGGGCTGTAGCCGTCGTCAATTTCGGTGGGAAGGGCTGCCATGACACTCCTGAACAATCCAGCATATTAGCGCCGCTGCTGGGCCGGCGGGGTGGACAAAGCTGTGGATAAGCCATGTATTTAGCGAGGAGATGTGGCTTGAACCTGGGGGTAAGCCACCCAAAAACAAAAGCCGCCCGAAGGCGGCTTTTGGGACTGGCGCCTCAGCGCCAGCTTGCGGTCTCAGGCGGTTTCGCCGTAGACGGTCACGGTGATGTCGACCGCCACATCGGTGTGCAGGGACACGCTGACCGGATGGTCGCCGACCAGCTTGATCGGACCCATGGGCATGCGGACCTGCGACTTGAGGACTGGCAGACCGGTGCGAGACAGCTCGGCCGCAATGTCGGCATTGGTCACCGAACCAAACAGACGGCCATCGACGCCAGCTTTCTGGGTCAGCTTGAGGGTGGTACCGGCGAGCTTGTCGCCCTCGGCCTGGGCCTGGGCCAGCTTGGCTGCAGCGGCTTTTTCGAGTTCGGCGCGCTTGGCCTCAAATTCCTTGACCGCTGCGGCAGTGGCGCGACGCGCACGGCCGGAGGGGATCAGAAAGTTGCGGGCGTAACCGTCCTTGACCTTCACGACCTCACCGAGGGCGCCGAGGTTGACGACTTTGTCGAGCAAAATAACTTGCATGTCCGGGCTCCTCAGAGGGTGCGATGCTGGTCGCTGTAGGGCAACATGGCCAGAAAGCGCGAGCGCTTGATGGCGGTGTTGAGCTGACGCTGATAGATGGCCCGGGTGCCGGTCAGGCGAGCGGGAATGATCTTGCCGTTTTCGGCGATGAAATCGCGCAGGACGTCGATGTCCTTGTAATCGATCTCTTCAACACCGGCCACGGTGAAGCGGCAAAAGCGCTTGCGCTTGAACAGCAGGGATTGGGTATTGCGCTTGGGGCGCTTGTCTTTGTTGAAACGTTTCGGTCCGGGCATGATGGACTCCTTACTGGGGGTTCAGTTCTTGAATATGAAAAACGATGCTTTTGTTGGTTCGGGCGCTGGCCAGGAATCCCTTGAATCGGCAGCTGCGGCCCAGTTCGAACCGGGCCAGTTGCTCGGCCAGTGTCCCGAAGGCCACGGCCCTGATCGATAGCTTGACTTGCCGCTGGCTACCTGCTTCGAGCTGCTCGGACTCATGTTCGAGCACCACGTTGGTCGCTGGCACACCGGCCGGCGTGTAGCGCAAAGAACTGATCTCTGCGATGCGCGCCGTCAATTCGATCTGATTCAAGGTTAAACCGACCTGAACGCCAAGGCGCTCAAGCGCAGGCTGCTTTAAGCGGCCTCCTGCTGCTGGGCCTTGCGCGCTTCCTCGCGCTCAACACTGCGCATCATGACCGACGGCGCGGTCTCGGCCTTTTTCTTGACCACGGTCAGGTGGCGCAAGACGGCGTCATTGAATTTGAAGGCGTGCTCGATCTCGTCCATCACTGCCTGGCTGGCTTCGATGTTGATGCAGATGTAGTGGGCCTTGCCCAGCTTCTGGATCAGATAGGCCAGCTGGCGGCGGCCCCAATCTTCGACGCGGTGGACCTTGCCACCGCCGGCGGTGATCATGCCCTTGTACCGCTCGAGCATGGCGGGAACCTGCTCGCTTTGATCCGGATGGATCAGCAAAATAATCTCATAGTGACGCATGCAAACTCCTTGTGGGTTGGAAGCTGCCCCCCGCGTCAGGAAATGGGGGTGCAGCAAGGAAAGCCCGCTAGTATAGCGGCTCGGCCG
>CANHGF010000336.1 GCA_947460065.1 Comamonadaceae bacterium | reverse complement strand
GACCTACGGCGAGCGCGCTGTGCTGGGCGCCAATACCACCCTGACCGGCACCACCGTCACCCTCAGCGCAGGCGCGGATGCCAGCGCGGCCGGCGCGCAGGCCCTGACAGTCACCGGCAACGCCAGCTTCGGTGCGGCGCTGGGTGCCATCCAGGCGCTCAATGCGCTCAATGTCACCGGCACCAGCAGCCTGGACGGCAGCGTCAGCACCACAGGCGACCAAAGCTACAGCCGCACGGTGGCAATCACCGTCGATACGACGCTGCGCAGTCTGGCCGGCTCGTTGATATTTGGCAGTACGATCGACAGCCCCTCCGCCAAAGCGCTCACCCTGGGCGCCGACGCCGGAACAATAGAGGTAGCCGGCGACGTGGGAGCCACCTCGGCCCTGAGCACTCTGGCGCTGCGCGGAGGCAACACAACGCGCTTTGGCGCCTCAGTCACCGCTGGCGAGATCACACAGACTGAGGGCGGTTCAACGAGCTTCGGCGGTGCTGTTCGCGCAACCGGCGCGGGCGGTGTGCAATTGAATGCCCGGGGGCTACAGTTCGACAGCTCGGTCTCGGCGCAGGCCGGTGACATCACACTGGCACTGAGGGACAGCATAGGCAGCGTCAGCTTTGCACCCAGCAGCACGGTTCGTGCGGCTACCGGCTTTGTTCAGACCGCAGGCGCTGCGATGGCCATGCCGGCCACGATCGAAGTGGTGCGCGGCCCAATCTCGATTCAAGCGCCAGCGATCAGCGGGGACCTCACCCTGAGCACCGACGGCCTCATCAGCCTGGCGGGGCTGAACGCCGCGCAGTCGGTGGTGCAAATGAACGCCGGCTCCGGGGCACTCAAGATCGGCACCGCCAACAGCGGCGCGCCTTTGAGCCTGGTCGTCGGCACGCTGCGGGTGAGCACGGCTGGGTCGGCTTCGCTGTATGGCAGCATCGGCGGGCAAGGGGGCGCCATCGCCGCCTCGCGCGTATCCAGCCCGCTGGTGGGCGCGCCCTACTTCATGAACGACACACCCTGGGGCCCCACCGAAATCATTGCCACGATCACAGCCACCACGGTTCCAAGCTTTGCGGTGCCCAGCACACCCGGTTTGGGCGCCTTGTTCAGCGGCACCGTGTCGCGCGCCGATTTCGCCCCCAATTCGCTCCAGGCCTACAGGTCGCCAGCGATACTGACGATTGCCCCCCTGCCCATGAATATCGCACCCGTCCCGCGGACTGGCCCGGCCTTCGTGCCAACGCCGGGCCGGGAGCGTGAAGACCTCGAAAAAGCTCGGTGACAGGCAAATTCCCCTGCCAGCCGCTGGCCAAACGCGCAGCGGCCTTTGGACAGTGGCTCAAGCAGGCGGCTTGAGGGGCGTTCACGGGCGGATGTAAATTTCCTCACGCGGTGGCCCCAGCAGTCCGCTACAGTGGCTATTGCTGGAGATTGCCCATGAACGCCCCCTTGAGCCCCGCCCAAACTTCGTCCATCGAGCGCACAGCCCGCCAGGCCCAGGTGGTCGCGGCCCTGCAGCGGGTGCTGCCTGCGCATGCGCTGCTGTGGCACAGCGAGGACACCACGCCCTATGAATGCGACGGCCTGACCGCATACCGCGAACGTCCGCTGGTGGTGGCGCTGCCCGAGACGACCGAGCAGGTGCAGGCTGTGCTCAAGGCCTGCCACGCCCTGGCGGTGCCGGTGGTGGCGCGCGGGGCCGGCACCGGCCTTTCGGGCGGGGCCATGCCCAACCGCATGGGGGTGACGCTGTCACTGGCCAAGTTCAACCAAATTCTCAGCATAGATCCGCTGGCGCGCACCGCTACCGTGCAGTGCGGCGTGCGCAACCTGGCCATCTCCGAAGCGGCCGCGCCCTACGGGCTGTACTACGCGCCTGATCCCTCCAGCCAAATCGCCTGCACCATCGGCGGCAATGTGGCCGAAAACTCAGGCGGGGTGCACTGCCTCAAATACGGCCTGACGGTGCACAACGTGCTGCAAGTCAAGGGTTACACCATCGAAGGCGAGCCGATTGAGCTGGGCAGCACCGCGCTCGATGCGCCCGGCTACGACCTGCTCAGCGTGGTCATCGGCAGCGAAGGCATGCTGGCCATCACCACCGAGGTGACGGTCAAGCTGGTGCCCAAGCCGCAATTGGCGCGCTGCATCATGGCCAGCTTTGACGACCTGCGCAAAGCCGGCGAGGCGGTGGCGGCGGTGATTGCCGCGGGCATCATCCCTGCCGGCCTGGAGATGATGGACGGGCCGATGACGGTGGCCGTCGAAGACTTTGTGCATGCCGGCTACGACCTGAGCGCGGCCGCCATCTTGCTGTGCGAGAGCGACGGCACGCCCGAAGAGGTGGAAGAGGAAATCGGCCGCATGAGCGCGGTACTGACCGCGGCCGGCGCCACCGCGATCACGGTCAGCCGCGACGAAGCCCAGCGCCTGAAGTTTTGGAGCGGACGCAAAAACGCTTTTCCGGCCTCCGGCCGCATCAGCCCGGACTACATGTGCATGGACTCGACCATTCCGCGCAAGCGCTTGGCCGACATCCTGCAGGCCATCAGCGAGATGGAAGTCAAGTACGGCCTGAAATGCCTCAATGTCTTCCATGCCGGTGATGGCAATTTGCATCCGCTGATCCTTTTTGATGCCAACGACGCCGACCAGCTGCGCCGCTGCGAACTGTTTGGTGCCGACATCCTGGAGACCAGCGTGGCCATGGGCGGCACCGTCACCGGCGAACATGGCGTGGGCATCGAGAAGGTCAACAGCATGTGCGTGCAGTTCTCGGCCGATGAGAACGAGCAGATGTTCGCCCTCAAGCGCGCCTTCGACCCCCAGGGCCTGCTCAACCCCGGCAAGGTCATCCCCACGCTCAACCGCTGCGCCGAATACGGCAAGATGCTGGTGCGCGCAGGCCAGATCAAGCACCCGGACCTGCCCAGGTTCTGAACCAGAGCGGCTGCGCTGCGGACGCTGCATCGCGCCGAGGGCGGCGCTCCCACAAAAAAACCAGTGATGCGCCAACCAGGGGGTGTGGGAGCTGCGCCCCCGCAGCGATGCGGCGGCGGATGACGCGCGGCTCCTGATTGAGGCCTATCGCGCCGAGGGCGGCGCTCACTTGTGGGAGCGAGGAACGACAATGGGCCTCATGAACTGGACGCCCTTGATTCAAACGGAGCGCGGCGGCGTGACCGAATGCGTACATTTCGGCGCCGTCGCCGTGGTCGATGCGCAAGGTACGCTCCTCGCCCGCGCCGGCAGCCCGAGCCTGCTGACCTTCACCCGCTCGACCCTCAAGCCGCTGCAAGCCCTGCCCTTCATCGAAGGCGGGGGCGCCGAGCATTTCAAGCTGGAGTCGGCGCAAATCGCGATGCTGTGCGCCTCGCACAATGGCGAGGACCGGCATGTGGCGCAAGTCGAGCGGCTGCTGACGGCCGCCCGACTGGGCCACCAGCGCCTGCAGTGCGGCTGCCACACGCCTTACTTTATCGAGCTCGGCGTCAAGGGGCCAGGCGGGCCTTATGACGAGCGACACCACAACTGCAGCGGCAAGCACGCCGGCTTTTTGGCCTACTGCGTACAGCACCAACTGCCGCTGGACACCTACCTGGCCGCCGACCACCCATTGCAGCAGGCCATCGAGACAGCGGTGATGCGCGTGTGCGATTAGAGCGCCGATCAGATCGCCG
>CANHGF010000335.1 GCA_947460065.1 Comamonadaceae bacterium | reverse complement strand
GGCAGCACTGCACCCGGGCCGCCGGCATAGCGCGCCAGCTCCATGCGGTAGAAGCGGTGGTCGGCCAGCCAGCGCTCCAGGTAGTGGTGGGTCATCCAGCGGCGCCAGCGCAGCTCGAGCATCTGGGTCAGGTAGAAGCGGTAAATCGCAATGAGGATGAAGGCAAAGGCCAGGTAGCTAAAGCGCAGCAGTTCGCGCCAGAAGACGGCTTCGTTCTTGTCCTGCAAGGCGTCGTAAAACACCCTGTTCCAGTCGTTGATCAGCACCAACATATAGACCGCGGCCAGATTGAGCGCAACGATGGCCGCCAGCAGGCCGCGCGCCTGCCAGCGCTGATCAGACTGAAAGTAAGGCAAGGCCAGGGCCCGGACCCGGCCGGCGAACACGGCGAAGGATTGAAGTTTGGTAAACATGGACATGAACAACCCCGAAACAGACCCAAAGAACAAGGGCCGATAGTAGCGGTCTATCGGCCCTGGTTCGGGGTGTATTCGGCAGTCCTCTCAGCAGCGCTGTGATCGCCGCCTGCTCAGGCGCAGCGCCGTGCCTGGCACGCTCAGGCCGAAGTCAGCGCCTTTTCCCGCCAGCGCAGCACCAGCAAGGCCAGCAGGCCGCTGGCGATCAGCCACATCGAGACATGAATGGCTTTCTGGCTGATCGCGTAGGTGACGCTGGAATAGGTGAGCCAGGCGCAGGCCGAGCAAAACACCAGCGGCAACACCGGATAGAGCGGCACCTTGAAGGGCCTGTCGGCCTGACCGTCGGTCTGGCGCAGCCAGATCACCGACAAGCCCACCAGGAACAGAAACCCCCAGAAAACCGGGGCGGTAAATTCCACCATGGCTGAAAAGCCATCGGCCTCCTGTGTGCCTAGCAGGACCAGCGCGATGCTGATGATTGCCTGCATCCACAGTGCCTGTTTGGGGCTGCCGATCTGGGTTTCCCATTGCCCGAGCTTTCTCAAGGCCAGCCAGTCGCGGCCCACGGCAAAGTTGGTGCGGGCGCCGACGATCATGGTGGCGTTGATACTGGTCAGGGCAGCGATGGCCACAAACAGGCCCAGGGCCTTGTGCGCCCAAGGCCCGAAGGCCAGACCGAGCAGGTCAGAGGCAGCCGTCTTGCTGCTGCTCAGACCTTTGAAGCCCAAGCCCATGAGCAGGGCCAGGTTGACCAGCAGGTAGATCGCCGTCAGCACCAGCATGCTCGCCACAATCACCCAGACCATGGTGCGTGGCCCGCCGCGCAGCTCGGCCGACACATAGGCCGACTCGTTCCAGCCGCCAAAGGTCAACAGCACAAAGACCAGGCACAACCCCCACTGGGCCGGCGCCGGTGCCTGGACAAACCAACTGATGGCCCCCGATGCGGGCGCATCGACCCAAAAGCCGGCCACCACCACCGACAACAGTCCCAGCACTTCGAGCACGGTCAGCAAGGTCTGCACCCGCGACGAGGTGTTGATACCGGCCAGATTGACGGCCGTCAGGAAGATGACGATGGCCAGCGCCCAAATCGCGCTGGAATAGGCGCCCAGATTGAGCAGCGTGCTCATGTAGTCGCCAAACACAAAGGCCAGCAGGGCGATCGAGCCGGTGTTGATGATGGTGGCGCGCGACCAGCCATACATGAAGGACAGGTTGCGCCCAAAGGCGCGCTGCAGAAAATGGTAGTCGCCGCCAGCGCTCGGGTAAGCGGTGCACAGCTCGGCATAGCACAGTGCGCCGGCGATCGAGATCAGCGCACCGGCCACCCACAGCACCAGAGCCCAGCCCGCGTCACCGCTGATGCCCGCCACCAGCGACGGGGTTTTGAAAATGCCGGCACCGATGACGATGCCGACAATCAGCGCCAGGGCAGACAGGGGATGAAGCAGGCGCAGCGGCTGCGCCTGGGTGCTTGGTGCTTCGGTCACTTCAGATCCAGGGGGCGTTCAGGGAGCCAGGATCATAGACGCTTGGCTTCGACCGGCGTCATCAGGCCCGAGGAGTTGATGGTGCCGCTGATCTTGCCCTGGCTGACGCGTCCGCTGAAGCTGTGCACGTTCTTGTCCGGGGTGCTGAACTGGAAGCTGATTTCCTCGCCGCGCAGCTTGGCGCCGACCAAGGACTGACTGACGCTGGCGCGGGTCACGGTGCCCCCAATGTTCTGAAAGTTCTGGCTCAGGCTGACACGCATCGGCCCGCCCTCCATGCCGGTGAACATCCAGTCACCGGCCACCTGCCCAGGAACGATCCACAGGTAGCCGCGTGCGTAATCATGCGCCATGACCTCATCGGCCTCCCAATCGCCCATGGTGAAAGCGTGCGCGACCACACGGGTACCGGGCTTCATCTTGAGCAGGATCGGGCGCAGGCGCAGATTCAAGTCAGGCAAGAGGTACAAGGTCACGACATTGGCCGAGCTGAAGTCTTCCTGGAAGATGTCGCCGGTGATGATGCGCACCTTCGCATCCATGCCGGCCTCTTTGACCCTGCATCGGGCATAGTCGGCCATCTTGGGGTTGTACTCGATGCCTACCGACTGCGCGCCGAATTTTCGGGCGGCGGTAATGGCAATGATGCCGTCGCCTGCGCCCAGGTCAAACACCCGGTCCTGGGCGGTGACCTTGGCCGCAGTCAGCATCTTGTCGACCAGCTGCTCGGGCGTGGGGATCCAGATCACGTCCTTGCCGGCCTGGCCGCGGGTGGGCGCGAGGTCCTTGCAGGGATCGGCCCAGGCAGAACCCAGGGTCATAAAGCCGGCCAGCACGGCAAACATCAAGCGTCGTGAAGCGATCACATTCAACTCCTGTTAGAGATTAGTTTGTACCTGCCCTGATTTGTCCGCGAATGCGGGTTCGGAGCGCGCCAACTGACAATTTAGAAGATTTGTAGCTGCCGCGTCAGCCTCTGGTGAAAGCCCTCATGCTCTACAGCTAAGTACTAACCCTGAGTCTTGCGGGATTCTTCGAAACATGATGGCCCACCGCGGGGCTTTGCACATGCGTTTGGCGGGCCTGCGTGCGAGCCGCGCTCAGTAGGTTTCCAGGTGCAAGCGCCCGTCGCGTTTGAGCGAGCCAGCAATAGCTTCCCAGTCCAGGCCGGTCTGCTGGGCCACGTCGCGCAAGGCCAGCACCACCCCCTCTTCCATGCTCTTGAGACCGCAGACATAAAAGTAGGTCGACGGGTCCTTGAGCGCGAGCGCCAGATCGGCGGCGCGCTCACGCATCAAGTCCTGCACATAGCGTTTGGGCTGGCCGGGCGTGCGCGAGAAGGCGAAATGCAGTTCGATGAAATCCTTGGGCAGGCTCTGGAGGGGGCCAAAGTAGGGCAATTCCTGCTGCGTGCGGGCACCGAAGAACAGCATCAGCTTGCCGCCCTCGAACTTGCCCGAGGCGCGCAGACGGCGGCGCCATTCGGTCATGGCCCGCATCGGCGCCGAGCCGGTGCCGGTGCAGATCATGACAATGCTCGAGCGCGGATGGTTGGGCATCAGGAAGCTGCTGCCAAAAGGCCCGATCACTTCGACCTTATCGCCGACTTGCAGGTCGCACATGAAATTGGAGGCCACACCGCGCACCGGCTGGCCCTGGTGGTCTTCGAGCACCCGCTTGATGGTCAGAGACAAATTGTTATGGCCGGCGCGCTCGCCGTTGCGCGGACTGGCCACCGAATACTGGCGCGCGTGATGGGGCCGGCCACTGGT
>CANHGF010000334.1 GCA_947460065.1 Comamonadaceae bacterium | reverse complement strand
GAGGCTGGCGCCATCGGCTCGCCGCCGGCGGTCATGAATGCGGTGCTCGATGCCCTGCGCCCCCTGGGCGTCATCGATCTGGACATGCCGGCCACGCCCGCCCGGGTCTGGCAAGCGATTGCCGAGGCCAAAAACTGAACGCGACAAGATCAGGAGAAAACCAAGATGTATCCCTTTACCCTCGAACGCCCGACCTCCACCGCCGACGCGGTCAAGCTGGCCACCGCCGGTGGCCGCCCCCTGGCTGGTGGGCAGACTCTGCTGGCCTCCATGAAGCTGCGCCTGACCAGTGCCGACCAACTGGTCGACTTGGCTGGCATCAAAGACCTGACCGGCATCTGCCGTGACGGCGACGCCCTGGTCATCGGTGCCATGACCCGTCATGCTGACGTGGCCAGCAATGCCGATGTCAAAGCCCTGATTCCGGCCCTGGCCGATCTGGCCGGCAACATTGGCGACCGTCAGGTGCGTGCCATGGGCACCCTGGGCGGTTCAGTGGCCAACAACGACCCCGCTGCCTGCTACCCCAGCGCGGTACTGGCTCTGGGCGCGACCATCCACACCAACACCCGCAAGATTGCCGCCGACGACTACTTCAAAGGCATGTTCAGCACCGCCCTCAAGGATGGTGAGTTGATCACCGCCATTAGCTTTCCCATCCCCAAGCGCGCGGCCTACATGAAGTTCAAGCAGTCGGCCTCGCGCTTTGCCATGGTCGGTGTGTTCCTGGCCCAGTTTTCCAATGGGGTGCGGGTGGCTGTGACCGGCGCGTCCAGCGACGGCGTTTTCCGCCACGCCGGCCTGGAGCAGGCCCTTTCAGCCAACTTCACGCCGCAGGCAGCCGCTGGCGTCAAGATTGACGCCAGCGGGCTCAATCAAGACATCCACGGCACGGCCGCCTACCGGGCCAACCTGATCAGCGTGCAGACTCAGCGCGCTGTGACCAAGGCGCTGGGCTGAGCGTCGGCGGCTCGCGCCGCTGATTCCTGAAAAATGCCCCTTGAGTGGGGCGTTTTTCATTCGGGGGCTCTGTTCGCGCGGGCGGTCATTGGTGTGCTCAAGCCTGTGCCCTCAGGTGCAGGTGGCTGCCAGTTGCCGGGTCAGCAGTGTGGCCGAGATCTCTCGGCAGCCACTCACATTCTGGCCGGCCCACAGGGGTGAAAAATCGCCACTTCCTTGGCTCTCGGCCTTGCTGCGCAAGGCACTGAGCGCTGCCGTGGCCAGCGGAAAGGGCGGTGCGAGCGGGCTCATCGGTCCGAGCTCGCGCATCAGGCGATTGACGATGCCGCGCGCAGGGCGTCCGCTGTAGACATTGGTCAGCGCGCTCAGGCGGGCAGCTGGGCTGCGTAGGGCCGATCTGTGGACCGCGCTGGTGCCGGCTTCCGTGCACAGCAGGTAGGTGGTGCCGATTTGCACGGCTGCCGCACCCAGGCTCAGCGCGGCAGCCACTGCTTGTGCATCAGCGATGCCGCCCGCGGCGATCACCGGGACTTTGACGGCCTTGACGATCTGCGGCAACAGGGCAAAGGTGCCCATCTGGCTGTGCAGGTTGTCGGTGAGAAACATGCCACGGTGGCCCCCGGCCTCCAAGCCTTGCGCGATGATGGCATCGACCCCGCGCTCTTGCAGCCACTGGGCCTCTTCGACCGTGGTGGCTGAGGACAATACCCTCGCGCCCCAGCGCCGCAGTCGCTCGAGCAGCCCGGGCGCTGGCAGCCCGAAATGAAAGCTCACCACCGGTGGCTTGAAGGCCTCCAGGGCTGATGCCGCCTCAGCATCAAAAGGCTTGCCGCTGGGCCCCACACTCCGGTCTGGCGGATCGATGCCCAGTTCGGCATGGTAGTGCGCAAGCGCTCGTTGCCAGAGGCCCTGCGCATCATCGCAGGGCGGGGGCTGGGTGTGGCAGAAGAAGTTGACGTTATAGGGTCGGTCGGTGGCCGCCTGTATGGCCTTGAGTTCCTGCCATATTGCGTCCAGTCCCAACATCGCACAGGGCAGCGAACCCAGCGCGCCGGCCCTGCAGACGGCAATAGCGAGCGCGCTGCCTTGGGCCCCGGCCATGGGGGCCTGGATGATGGGCAGTTCCAGCCCCAGCATGTCTTGCAGTGCGGTCGGCATAGCCTGGCAGATTAACCGATTTGCCGCTGGTGCCCGACGCCTCAGCCGCGCTGGTGCTCAGGCCTGCTCAGACCCTGGCCAGCCCCAACAGATGGGCCACGTCTTTGAAGAAGATGCGCACATGGGCCATGGGCTTTTTGCGGGTGAGCTTCTTGTTCATGTAGGACTCAAACGTCAGGGTCTGCACGTCTTTGTCTTCGCAGATCTTGACGAAGCGCTCGCGGCGGCGGTCGGTGGTGTACCAGAACCACTGCATCATGCCCAGCACCCAGAACACGGTACCGTGCTCTTTCATGAAGCGTTTGCGCGCGAGTTTGAGGGCGGCGCCCTGACCGGTGGCCAGCATCTCGTGCGCAGCTTCGGCGGCCAGTTGGCCGCCGAGCATGGCGTAGTAAATGCCCTCGCCCGAGGCCGGAGCTACCACCCCGGCGGCGTCGCCGGCCAGCACCACATCGCGGCCGTTGTCCCAGCGGGGCAGGGGCTTGAGCGGCAGCGGCGCACCTTCACGGCGCAGGGTTTCGGCCCGGTCGAGCCCGCTCATGCGGCGCAGCAAGGCGGTAGCCCCCTTGAGTGAAAAACCCTTGTCGGCGCTGCCCGTGCCTATGCTCAGCGTATCGCCGTGCGGGAACACCCAGCCATAAAAATCGGGCGAGACCTGGCGCTGGTAGAACACATCGCAGCGGGTGGCGTCGTAGCCGGCTGGTTTGTATTCGGGCGCGCGCACGATCTCGTGGTAGGCGAAGACGAATTTACCTTTGTGCGCGCCTGGAACCTCTTGCTTAGCCACCTCGGAATTGGCACCGTCGGCGCCGATGATGCAGCGGGCACGCACCGTCTCTGGCGTGCCCTCGCCTTTGGTCTGGGGCGGGCGTGCCAGGTAGTGGACCACCGCAGTGCCGTCAGGCTCGCGGCTGATGTGCGAAAAAGTGCCGGTGCGACGCTCGGCACCGGCGCTGGCCGCGCGCTGGCGCAGCCATTCGTCGAATTCGTCGCGGTTAACCATGCCGACAAAGCCGTTGTCGATCGGAATGTCGACCCTGTGGTTGGACGGCGCGATCATGCGGGCGCATTTGGCCTTGGCCACCAGCAACTCGTCAGGGATGTCAAAGTCGCGAATCAGGCGCGGCGGGATGGCTCCGCCGCAGGGCTTGATGCGGCCGGCGCGGTCGAGCAGCAGCACGCGGTGGCCGCGCCGTGCCAGCTCTTGCGCAGCCGTAGCACCGGCGGGGCCGCCGCCGATGATCACCGCCTCGTAGATGTTCTGGGAGTTCATGGGCTGCCTTTCAGTGTTGTCGGTGTTACGGGTTTAAGTTTCGTGGGCCACTTGCAGCGCCGCTGCTCGGGGCGCAGGCGCCGGGTCGCGTCTGCTGTGGTCGGCCGGGCTGACCCGGATCTTCCAGGCCAGGGCGGCAGAGACCAAGAACATCAGGCCCTCTAGGGCAAAAACGCTGCTGTAGGCCGAGCCGTCGGAAGTCATCAGCCAGTGGGCAATATCGCTGGCCACTGTGCCCAGCAGGCCACCAATGCCGAAGGCCAGAGCCTGGGCCGCGCCCCACAGGCCCATGCGCACGCCTTCGCGCCCCCCCTGT
>CANHGF010000333.1 GCA_947460065.1 Comamonadaceae bacterium | reverse complement strand
CTCGCTTCGCAGCGCCCACCCGCACGCCCTTGGGTGTCGCAATCGCTCTGCTCGCTGCATAGATGGTCCAGGCATCCGTGCCGCTTACCGAATGGGGCGCCGCCTTAGGCCCTTGCAGCGTTAGCCAGCGGCCGGTGTATCGGGCCTGGCGTAGCGGCATAAAGGGGGAGCCGAGGCGCCAGCCGAGGCGGAGGACAGCCGCGGAGGCAGGCCCGATACACCGGTCGCTACCCAGGCCTTTGTACGAGCAAGCCGCATCACGAATTCTGTGGCGGTCCTTGATCAAGCGCCGCAATGTCCTGGGCGCCTCGAAGCAGGGCCTGCGAGTGGGCGCTGCGCTTGATCGGCTGCCCAAGTCGCGCCGGGGCGGCGCTCCCACAAGTTGTGCCTGCTGGGGCTTGCGATACAGCACTTAAGTTCACCTGCCCCTGCTCTGAGGGAGGGCCGCGCTTGACGGCTCGGTGGGGGCAGCTTACAAACCGGGCTTGTCTCATTTTTCAACTCTAGCTTCACCATGACCTCCAAAGCCACCGTCACCTATCTCGAATCCAATGAGATGCAAAAGTCGCGCGCCTTTTCGCCGGCCGTCATCACCGAAGGCGGGCGCACCGTCTGGCTGGCCGGGCAGACCACCACCACCGACCTGGAAGGCAATGACATCACGGGCCAGTTCGAGGCCCAGTGCCGGGCCTGCTTTGCCATGATCGACAAGACCCTGCATCGGGTCGGCGGCTCACTGGCTAACCTGGTGACCATGACGGTGTTCATCAGTGATCCGCGAAACGGAGATGCCTTCGTCAAGATCCGTAGCACCATGTTTGAGGCGGGGCGCTATCCGGCCAGTGCCTTGATCACTGTTTCGCATTTCGCCCGCCCTGGCATCGTGCTGGAGATTCAGGGCGTGGCTGTGCTCTGAGCCGCAACACCTGGGAGAACTTGAATGACAACTTGGAAAAAAATCCTCCTGACCTTGGCCTGTGCAGCCCTGCCCTTGGCGGGCTTGGCCCAGGCTTATCCGAGCAAGCCGGTCAAGCTGCTGGTAACCATAGGCCCGGGTTCGTCGGCCGACATCCTGGCGCGCATCGTGGCCGAGGAACTTCAGCGCCGGCTGGGTCAGCCGGTGGTGGTGGAGAACAAGCCTGGCGCTGGTGGCAATATCGCGGCCGACGCGGTGGCTAAGTCGGCGCCCGACGGCTATACCCTGCTGATGTCGACCATCAGCACCCATGCGATCAACGCCGCCATGTACCCGAGCATGCCTTTTGACCCGATCAAGGATTTCGCGCACATTGCCTTGCTCGCGGCCAACCCGAATGCGCTGGTGGTGCAGCCCGGTGCGCCGGTGCAGTCGCTCAAGGACGTGCTGGAGCTGGCCGCCAAAAAACCAGGCGAGGTGAGCTATTCCTCCGGGGGCAGCGGCACCTCCCAGCATCTGGCGGGCGAGCTCATGGGCAGCCTGGCCAAGGTCAAGCTGACCCACATTCCCTACAAGAGCACGCCCGAGAGCATGAACGCTGTGTTGTCGGGTCAGGTGACGCTCTCGTTTGTGAGCGTGCCGGTGGCACTGGCCCAGGTCAAGGCGGGCAAGCTCAAGGCCCTGGGCGTGACCTCTGACAAACCGCTGCCCTGGTGGAGTGAGATGCCGACGCTGGCTTCACAGGGTCTGCCAGGCTTCAATGTGTCGGCCTGGTTCGGAGTGTCTGCGCCGGCCGGTACGCCTGAGGCCATTGTGAGCAAGCTCAATACCGAGCTGATGGCGGTGATGGCGCTGCCCACCGTGCGCGACAAGCTGCAGGGTCAGGGCATGGAGGTGCTCGGCGGCACGCCGGCTCAGTACCTCGATTTCATCCGCGCCGAGACCGAGCGCTGGGGCCGTATCGTCCGCGCATCGGGCGCCAAGGCCAACTGAGCCTCAGGGCTCAGTCTGTGCCTGAGCCTGAGCCTGAGCCTAAGTCCCGCGCGCCGACCTCGGCCTGCAGCAGTTGTCGCAACTGCTGCACATCGACCGGCTTGACCAGGTAGTGGTCAAAGCCAGCTTGTCGGGCGGCCTTTTGCTCGTGGGCCTGGGCGTAGCCGCTGAGCGCCAGCAGGCGCGCGCCTGCGGTGGCGGCCTGGCGCCTGAGCAAGCGCGCCAGCTCTTTGCCGTCCATGCCGGGCAGGCCGATGTCGAGGATGAAGACCTGGGGCGGTCTGGCCATGGCCAGCGCCAGCGCCTGCTCAGCGCTGTGCGCTACCGTGCAGCGATGCCCCCAAGCCTCAAGGAGCAGGGTCAGGGTGTTGGCTGCGTCGGCATTGTCATCGACCACTATGATGTGCAGGGCCTGTGGCTCCTCGGTCAGCCCGCCATCAGGCTGGCTTGAGGCCATAGCCTCAGCCGGCGCCGCATCGCTCAGAGGCAGGCGTATGCGGATGCGGCTGCCTTGGCCAGGGCCGACGCTGTCTGCCTGCACCTGCCCGCCGTGCAGCATCACCAGTTTTTTGACCAGGGCCAGCCCGATGCCCAGGCCGCCTTGCTGGCGGTCTGTGCCGCGATCGGCCTGCGCAAACAATTCGAAGGCGCGCTCCAGGGTGCTGGCGTCCATACCGATGCCGTTGTCGCTGATCTCAATCTCGGCGCTGCCGCTGTGAGGCCGGGCTTGGATGCGGATGCGACCGCCTGCGGGCGTGTATTTGGCGGCGTTGTTGAGCACATTGGCCAGAATTTGCACCACCCGCTTGCCGTCTCCGTCGATGGTCATGCCCTGATCAGGCAGATCGAGCTCGATCGCATGGCCCATGGTCTCGAGCAGCGCCGCAGACTGCTCCATCGCTTGATGCACCAGGCAGCGCAGATCCAGCGGGCAGCGCTCCAGGCGGATGGTGCCGCGGCTGACCCTGGCGGCATCAAGCAGGTCGTCGATCAGGCCGCTCATGTGCCGCACCTGGCGGCTGATGATGGCCCGGCTTTCGCTTAGCGCCTGTGCCGAGGTATCGGTCCGGCCCATCAGCTCGGCGGCCACCGCAATCGGGGCCAGCGGGTTGCGCAGTTCATGGGCCAGCATAGCGAGAAATTCGTCTTTTCGCTCACTGGCGTTCTTGAGCGCCCGCTCGGCCAGCACCCGTTCAGTGATTTCGATCGCCACCACCACAGCGCCGTCGATGCTCGCTTCGGCGCCCCAGATCGGCGCGGCGGAACACAGGTAGATGCCGCTTTTGCTCTGGTTAGACGGTGACCGAATCTCTATGACCTCGCGCACATGCTGGCCCTGCAAAGACCGCGTTAAAGGCCAGTCCTCGGGCTGGAGTGGCTTGCCATCGCGCTGGCCGCCATCGGCCCAAGTGCCTTGCCAATTGGGCCTGCGGGGACCTTTCAGGTTGCCCCAAGTTATGCGCGCCTGCGAATTGAACAGGGTGACCGATTGCTGCTTGTCGACCACCACCACCGCTGCGGGCGTGGCTTCCAGCACTGCCGCCAGGCGGTTGCGCTCGGTCTGGGCTTTGCGGGCCGCCTCATGCGCCCGCTGCTCGCTCAACTGCAGTCGCTGCTCGTCGCGCTTGCTTGTGCTGAGGTCCTTTATCAAGACCGCTAGCTGTTTGCTGTCTGGCCCGCCCATGCGCATGATGCAGGTCTCGATCGTCCGGGCCTGGCTGCTGAGTTTGATGGTGGTGCGCAGCATCGAGCCGGTCGCAGCCACCTGCTTGAAGGCTTCGGACCAAAAGGGCTCCGGCG
>CANHGF010000332.1 GCA_947460065.1 Comamonadaceae bacterium | reverse complement strand
TGCACCAGCGCGGCAAATTCGCGCTGGCTGTACCTTCGGCCCTCGAACACCACCGCCTCCTGCTGCGGATACAGCAGCGCGTTGCGCTCGACCACATCGCCCCAGATCATGGACAGACTCACGGCTGCTGCCCCAAGCGGTCGCCATGCGCGGCCGAGAGCTCAACCAGCGAGCCGCCCTGGCCCTCCTGTGCCACCTGGCCGTCGTGTTTGACCAAGCGGATTTGTTTCTTGAGCACCATGCGTCGTCCGTCGGAGGTGCGGCGCATTTCGGTCAGCTCGACCTCCACATGCACCGTATCGCCCACGAACAGCGGGGCGCGAAAATGCCAGTCCTGCATGCCCAGTGCCAGAGCGTGGCGCGTGCCCACGGCAGGGAAACGGGTGGCCATGCCCAAAGCCAGCAGCACGCCGTAGCCGCCCTGGAACACCCTTTGCCCCATGGCGCTGGCGGCGGCGTAGTGGGCATCGGCATGTATCGGGTGCCAGTCATTGGAGAGCATGCAGGCCAGGCCCAGCTCATGCTCGCTGAGGGTGCGGGCATCGCTGCGCCAGCGATGGCCCACATGGACCTGGCTGAGGTCGGCGATCAATGTCTGGTGCTCTGCCCTCTCCACGGTGCATTCCTCCCCCGCTCGCTGGCCCATGCCCCTTGCAGGCAGGGCCGGTGTGTTCTTTGGCTGAGTCTGTCAGGCGGGCTATATGTTCGGCCCATTGTGGCGGTCTTGCAGGCAGCCATGTGTCGGGACTGACCCTAGGCTTTTGGCTCTTTCGCTGTGCAGCTGGCGCACAATCTATCGCACACGCATCAGCTTAGGAATCAGGATTTTTGATGACCAGCCCGCCGCTCCCAGCGCCTGCGACCTTCTTGCCCGAGCAGCCCGAGGCCCAGGCGAGCGATGCGGTGCGGGCGATCTACGCGCAGATCCGGCACGCCGCCGGTGTGCCCATGGTGGCGCTGATTTTTCGGCACCTGGCTACCCTGCCTGGCGCCATGGAATGGGCCTGGTCTGTGATGGGTCCGCCACTGATGCAGGGACAGCTGCAGCGCTGGGCCTGGGCGATGGAGGACAAGCTGGACCTGGCGCCCGCCCTGCCGCTTTCGCCTCAGGCGCTGCGTTATCTGGGCATAGCTGAGGAGGCTGTGGGCGAGATGGCCCGGCTCAGCCTGGCTTATGGCCGTGCCAATCCGGTCAACCTGCTGGCCTTGCGGCTGATCGCCTTGCGCCTGGGGGGCGGTGGCAATGCGGCTGCACCCATGCTTGCGCCTTCGGCTGCACAGGTCGGTGCCTCTGCGCCCTGGCAGCCGCCCGCGGCGCTGGGCCCGCTGCTGCCCATGATCGACCTGCACAAGGCCCCGCCCGAGCTGATGGCCTTGCTGCAGAGCCTGAGCCAGCGCGGGCAGGCGGTGCCCGATGCAGCCTTTGTGCCCAGCTACTACCGACAACTGGCAAGCCGGCCGCCACTTTTGGCCCTGGCCAGCCTGATCGTGCCACCTGCGTTTGCGCGTATCGACACTGCGGCCGAGCAACTGCGGCAGCAGGCCAGCGTCCACGCCGCTGAACTGGCCCGCCTGTGGCCCGCCCCTGCGCCCTGCCCGCCCGAGCTGCGTCAGCCCATGCTCGCTGCAGTGGAGGTGTTCACCGAACGCATCCCGGAAATGATCGCGGTGGTAGCTCTGCTACAAAGGACCTTGGGCCTCAAGCGCAGCGCGGTGTGATCGGATTCAGGCCTTTCAGTCGACCGATGCCCCGGACTCCTTGATCACCCGGGCCCATTTCACCGACTCGGATTTCATGAAATCGGCCATCTCCTCGGGGGTGCTCGGCAGCGGCTCGAGCCCGGCTGCAGCAAAGCGCTCACGCACCTCGGAGGACTTCAGGACGGCGGTGATCTCGGCATTGAGGCGCTGCACCACGGGCGCAGGCGTACCGGCCGGCGCGAGGATGCCGAACCAGCCCACAGACTCATAGCCGGGCAAGCCGGACTCGCTCAGTGGCGCGATATCGGGTGCGAGCGGAGATCGACTTTTGCTGAGCACGCCCAGGGCCTTGACCCGGCCCGATTTGATTTGCGCCGCCGCGGTGGTGATGTCGGCAATCGCCAGCTGTGTTTCGCCGCCGACCACCGCCATCAGCGCCGGGCCGCTGCCGCGGTAGGGGATGTGAACAATATGTACCTTGGCCATGGACTTGAGCAACTCGCCCGACAGATGCATGGCCGTGCCATTGCCGCCGGAGGCATAACTCAGCCGTCCGGGTTGACTGCGGACCAGCTTGAGCAAGTCGTTCACATTGGACGCTGCCAGCTGGGTGCTGGCCAGCAGCACGAAGGGGCTGGTGCCAAAGGTGGTGATGGGCGCAAAGTCGCGCGCCGGGTCGTAACTGAGCTTCTTGTAGAGGCTGGGGTTGGCGGTCAGTCCGCCGGCCGAAGCCAGCACGATGGTGTAGCCGTCGGCCGGTGCCTTGGCCACCAGTTCCAGGCCCACGCCACCGCCCGCCCCGGGGCGGTTGTCGATCACAACGGGCTGCCCCAGCTTTTCGGCCAGGCGCGGTGCCACGATGCGGGCTGCGGCATCGCTGCTGCCGCCTGGCGGAAAGGTGACGACCAAGCGGATCGGCTTTGAAGGCCAGGCTTCGGTCTGGGCCCAGGCGCTGAGGGCAGTCAGTAACAGTGGCAGGGCGAACCAGCCCACCCTACGTCGATCGAGCATGACAGTCTCCTTGTTTTTAATGGCTTGCCGGGGCATCACAGACGGAAGATGCGCTCGGCGTTGGTTTGAAAGAACATTTTCTTCTGCTCGGGCGTCAGCGGCAACGCATCCATGGCCTGCACTTCCTCTGCGACGTATTGATAGGGGTAGTCCATCGCATACATCACACGGTCAAAGCCCATTTGCTGCTGCACGAAGGTAATCGCCGGCTCCCAGGCCATGCCGCTGGTGGTGTAGTAAAAGTTCTCACGCAGGTAGTCGCTGGGCTTGCGCTGCAAAGGCAGGGCACCCGGACTGCGCCCGGCGCGCACGATGCCCGCGTGCATGAAGTCCATGCGCGAGAGCCAGAAGGGCAGGCCCTCGCCCAAGTGGCCCAGCACGATCTTGAGCCGGGGGTAGCGGTCAAACAGGCCGCTGACGATCAGTCGCATCACGTGCAAGCCCGTCTCGGCCGCAAAGCCATAAATCGCCGCATCCAGGCAGCGTGACAGGAAAGGCTCCACCATCTGCGGCGATGGCGTGTTGGGATGGATGTACAGAGGCACATCCAGTGCTTCGCAGGCCTCAAAGATGGGCCAGTAGAACGCGTCGTCCATGTACTTGCCCTGGGTGTGCGAGTTCACCAGGGCGCCCTTGAGCCCGAGCTTGGCAACGCTGCGCTCAATCTCTTTGGCCGCTGCCGCAGGCGCGTTAGGCGCAAAGGCGGCCAGACCGCTGAAACGGGTGGGGTAGCGGGCGATGGTCTCTGCCAGCTGGTCGTTGCTGCTGGCGGCCAGCGCCACCGCCTCATCGGGCTGGAACATCTGCACCCCCGGGCTGGTCAGCATCAGCAACTGCATGTCGATGCCGGTAGCGTCCATATCGGCAATGCGGCGGGCATCGACATCCTGAATCCGATCAAGCAGGTCGCGGGCGCGCTGCGACGGACTGCGACCGAAGAACCCCCACAGACTCTGAAATCCTGGGTCGCCATGCTCGCCGCGCTCCAGCAGGGTCTG
>CANHGF010000331.1 GCA_947460065.1 Comamonadaceae bacterium | reverse complement strand
GGCCGATTTCGCACGCGGTGCAGTCTCGCTGGCCATGCGAGGCGGCGACCAGCTTGTCCTGATCGAAACCTGCGTCGACAAAAATGCGCCATCGGCCAGGCCCGATGTGGGCGCGACGCGGCAATTCCACGACACCTCTTTGGGCCACACCTACTACAGCGCCACCAGCGACGAAGAACGCGCCGAGATCGAGCAATTGCTCGAGGCCAGCAAACCACAGGAATGGCCCGGCCTGCGACGCCGGCTAGCAGCTTCGCGGAAAAACTTTATGGCCAAGGGCTTTTGCATTGTGCCCACGCCCAGCGCCGGCATCTTCGCGATCTCGGTGCCTTTAGGCCCCATGATCGACGACGAGCTGATCATCATGAATTGCGCGGTGGCCCAATTCCACCTCGAGGCCGACACACTGGAATCGCAGATTGCGCCGCGCATGCTCAATCTCGTGCGCTTGCTTCAGACCTGCGCAGGTCGACGCTAAAAACCTGCAACACAGGCTCGCATCAACATTCGCGCCCATTCAACCAAGGAGACACTCTCATGCGATACATGCAGATCCGCCGGCTCGCCGCCTTCGTAACACTTGGCCTCGGGCTGGCAGGCTCAGCCTTTGGGCAGGCCGAAAACTTCCCGACCAAGCCGATACGCCTGATCGTGCCCTATGCGGCAGGCGGCGGCACCGATCTGGTCATGCGTGCCATCGCGCCTGGCATGAGCGAGGCTCTGGGCCAGCCCATCGTGGTCGAAAACCGGCCCGGTGCCGGCACCATCACCGCCACCGAAGCCGCCGTAAGGGCCGAACCCGATGGTCACCTGCTGCTTGCCGTAGGCGCGCCGATCTACCTGAACACCGCGCTTGGCATCAAGACGCCCTACGACCCATTAAGAGACTTGGCACCCGTATCGCTGCTGGTTAACAACCCCGGGCTGCTGCTGGTCGGATCTTCAGTGAACGCAAAGAGCGTCAAAGAACTGGTGGCTCTGAGCAAGACGCAAAAGGGCGGCCTGAGTTATGCCAGTGCGGGCCCTGGCAGCATTGCGCATCTGGCCGGGGAGTTGTTGAAAGCACGCATTGGCATCGACATGCTGCACATTCCCTACAAAGGCAGTGCGCCAGCCTTGGCCGATTTAATGGGCGGCCAGCTGCCCGTGGCCATTGACGCAATGATCCCTTCGGGCGCCCAGGTCAAGGCGGGCAAGGTGCGCGCACTGGCCATCCTGTCCACGGAGAGGTCGCCGCTGCTGCCCGATGTGCCGACGATCGGCGAGGCGGGCTTTCCAGGCTTGGAGGCATCGGCCACTTTCGGTCTTATGCTGCCGGGCAAAGCGCCGCCTGCGGTGATCGCAAAAGTACATGCGGCCATGAGGAGGGCCGTCAGCCAGCCCGCCACGCGCAAGCAGCTCGATGAGATGGGCTACCAGGTGGTTGCCAACACGCCAGAGCAGTTCGGCGTCTACCTGCGAGAGCAGATCGCGACCTGGACCAAAATCGTCAAAGACAATAACATCAAGGCGGAGTGATGGCGCAATCTGACGCGCCAGCCGCTACCACCGGGCCACTGCAAGGCATACGCATTCTGGACATGGCCACGGTGGTGGCTGCTCCCTTCGCCGCCACACTATGCGGCGACCTCGGCGCCGAGGTGACCAAGCTCGAACTGCCCGACGGCAGCGACACCCTGCGCTACATGTTGCCGGTCATGGGCGAACACCCGCTGTTCTGGAAAGTGACCAATCGCGGCAAGCGCGGCATCACGCTGGACGTGCGCAAGCCCGAGGGCAAGGCGCTGCTGCTCAAGATGCTGCCCCATTTTGATGTGCTGGTCGAAAACTTTCGCACGGGTACGCTGGACCGATGGGGGCTGGATCTGGCCACGCTGCATGCCCACAACCCGGACCTGATCGTGCTGCGCCTGACAGGCTTTGGCCAGACTGGCCCCAATGCGAGGCGCCCAGGCTTTGCGCGCATCTTTGAGGCCATGAGCGGCTTCGCTCATCTGACGGGGGAGGCCGGGCGCTCGCCGCAACACATGAACTACCCCTTGGGCGATGTGGTGTCAGGTCTGTTCGGCGCCTTCTCTATTGCGTCGGCGTTGGCCGGGCGAGCCCGCAGCGAAGCTGGCGAGCCGCGGGGCTGCGAGATCGACCTGTCGGCCACCGAGGCACTGATGCGCATGCTCGATCCCCTGGCAGTGGAATACCAACATCAGGGCTTTGTCCGAGAACGTACCGGAGCCCGCGCCACCTATGCCGCGCTGTCCAATATATTTGCCACGCAAGACGGCCACTGGCTGACGATCGTGGGAACCAGCGGCGTCACCTACCGGCGTATCTTCGAGGCCATGGGCCGTGCCGACCTGCTTGAAGGCGACAGGCTCGCCACCCCGGCTGCGCGCATGGAGCACAGCGACGAAGTCGATGCTGTCGTTGCAGACTGGTGCCGCAGTCTGCCACTGGCTGCGATACAAATCATCCTGACGCGCCACGAAGTACCGCACAGCAAGGTCTACACCATCGAAGACGTCGTGCAAGACCCCCATGTGCAGGCGCGCCAGGCCCTCATTGAGTTGCCTGATCCAGCCTTGGGGCATGTTGCAGCGCCCTGTGTCGTGCCACGCTTTTCTAACCACCAAGCCATCACGCCACGCAGCGGCCCGGACTTGGGTGAACACAACGTTCAGGTGTATGGCGAGCTTGGCATCAGCTCTGAGGAACTGGCGCGGCTCAAGGCTCTTGGCGTGGTCTGAGTCTACAGGCGCTCGTCCGAGGGTCGGCGATCGGTTTCAAGCCTTGCTCAACCCGCCTTGCTCAGGTCAAACCCCAGCCGGGGAAAGTGAACATGCACTGTGCCGGCGCGCGCGTCTTGCCGAACCACTGTGATGCTGTCCACGCTCAGCCCCACCAGGGTGCCGGTAACGCCTTCGGTGCCGTAGTCAGTGGCGGCCACCTTGACCGTGTCGCCAGCCGCAAAGCCCAGGCCGGGGTCTACCTTGACGGACACATGGTTACCAGCGGAAGCGGCCAGTTCAATGGCCTCGGTACTGCTGATCTCGGTGCGCATGCCATGGCCAAGCGCCACGATGCGGGCATACCACGCGCGTACCGCCGGCCAGGGGCCCAGCAGGGCGTCGGCCATGCCGCCGCGGGTGATGAACCACAGGCAGTGGTAGACCGAGAAATCGGCGATCGAGGGGGCTGGGCCCATCAGCCAGGGGTGCTGGCTTAGCGCCTGATCGAAGCTGCGCAGCGCCGACTGAAACTGTGCAGCAGCATCAAGGGCGCTTGGGCGCTTAAGTCCGCTGGTGAACGCGGCGCGGTCTTCGCGCACCTGTTGCATCGCCTCGGGGCTCAGGCCCTGGAAGATGAGCGCACGCGCCTCGGGCGACTGGGTGTTCATGATCGCTTGCCAGAACAGCGTGCTGTCGGCCCAAGCGGCGGCCAGCGGCGCCATCGGGAACTGCGAGGGCAACAAGGGGGGCTCGGGCTGCAGCCGGTCGATCACCTGCGCGATCAAAGCGGTGTCGCAGTAAATGTCGGCGCCAACCTGCAAGATCGGCGTTCTGCGATAGCCACCGGTGAGCGCGATGACGTCCGGCTTGGGCATGGCCATGAGGATCAGCACCGGGCGCCAAGCCATGCGTTTGAGGCCCAGGACGGCGCGAATTTTCTCGGCAAAGGGCGAGGCTTCGAAGTGGTGAAGGATGGGGGGGGTGC